>NZ_JAUBTN010000025.1:0-85450 GCF_036705055.1 Microcoleus sp. CZ3-B2
AACAACTAACAACTAACAACTAACAACTAACAACTAACAACTAACAACTAACAACTAACAACCAACAACTAACAACTGACAACTGACAACTAATATGATACTTTCTCTTCCTGATTTTGAGGCTACGCGCAAGTTTGGTGTGGCGTTAGGTGGATCGCTCTCCGCCGGCACTGTAATCTTATTGCAAGGAGATTTAGGAGCCGGCAAAACCACCTTAGTGCAAGGTATCGCTGAAGGTTTGGGAATCTCCGAATCTGTCGAAAGTCCTACTTTCACCCTGATTAACGAGTATTTTGCAGGGCGAGTTCCGCTGTATCATCTAGACTTGTATCGACTGGAACCCGAAGAAGCAGAGGCTTTGCACTTAGAAAGTTATTGGGACGGATTAGAAATGGATTTGGGAATTGTGGCGATCGAGTGGGCAGAAAGATTGCCGTACAAACCAGATAATTATTTGCAAATTTATCTGAGTTATTGCGATAACGGGCGGCAAATTGAATTGATTGGCGATCGCCCATTATTAGATGGGTCATTACAGGGTTAAGAAAGGGCGATCGTACTTACTGCGGACGGTTGACAAGAATCAATTTGCCTCTCAAAGTTTCTTCACCAACAATAGCATCATTGATGCGTGTTGCCAACATTTCTACATTCCGATTTTTGGTACAAACAATAATACCAGAGTGGTCTAGCTGTTAGTTGTGCAGTCCGATAAAATCAAACCGATTGTAATGTCAAAACAGCTCTCTCTTTGCTTATAGCAAATGCTAGCACTTCTGGATCGGGAATCCCAAGTCCTGCTTTTCCTGCTTCCTGAACAGTCAGGACATTGTGACCAAAAGCGCGCAACAATTGGACGACTGGCAAAGGAAATTGTTCGTCGGCATACAAATTCAGCATGACTCAGGCTTCCTCATTCTTGCAGATTGCTTCTTCGATTTCCTCCAGATGTGCATCAGCATAAGTCCAAACATTCACTAGATCGGCAGCGCTGAGATGGGGATAAAATTGTAGAAGTTCAGAATCGCTTGAACCTTCACGGCGAAAACTTTCAAGCAGCCAAACTGGGATGCGAGTTTTGGCGATACAAGCATCGCCACCGCACACATCGGGAGTTTTCGTAATTCCCGGCCAGCTATGGTTCAAACTTTGAGTTAAAAGCCGTAGGACTTCGGCTTTTTCGCTGGGAGTTAAGACCAGTAGTTGTGTTTCTAGTTCTTTGAGGAGCATGGGTAATATCGCCTTTGCAATAGGAGAATATACAGTTATTTTAGCAAAAATTTTTTGAGTTAGGCTCAAAAATTGTCGCAATTCCAAAGATGGGGCAAGTCGGTATTGCAGACCGAACATACAAATAGGTTTTCTTTGATAATGTTCAGTTGGCTACACGCAGGACAGCGGCGAAATACAAACTCTATTGTAAATTTATCTGGACGATCGAGCGGTATGCGATCGAGAGATTCAGCCACTTGAAACCAGGATTCTGGTTCTGGACAAAAGCCTGTTGATTGATTGGTAATTTCTAGCACTTTCCAGCCGCGATTGCCGCCTCCAAAAAATATTTCTCCAGCCGAGAGTACAGGAAATCCGCCCGCACAAGCTATATGTTCTGAGTGGCGATCGGCGATGCAAAGATCGCCTTTTAAATCTACTACAAAAGTTGCTGCGAGCGAGCGAAAAATATTCAGCTTCCGGCTAGTTCTAGCAATCCATTTCTCTAGCTGACTGACTGAATCAATCTTAGTACCAATAGGAAAGTCAGCAACAGAAAGCCGAATTTCATTCGAGCCTACATATTGGTACAACTTTGCCATTACTGTCACCCTCGATCGGATTTTAACACTTTACCTGTATTCAAGCTGGCTCAGCGTCAAATGTCAAGGCTTCTCCCCTGACATTTGTATCTAATTTGCCGTTCTCAAAAACAACTTTTCCTCCCACAACAGTCACCACGGGCCATCCCGTCAAATTCCAACCTTCAAAGGAACTCCAGCCGCACTTACTCGCCATTTCTGCTCCGACAACCGGGCGGTATTTTTCCAAATCTACCAATACTAAATCGGCATCCAAACCCGGAGCAATTTTCCCTTTATTGGGAATTTTATAAGCCTTAGCAACTGCCGCCGACATCCAGTTAGAAACTTGCGCTACGGTACATTTTCCCTCGACTGCTTGCGTCAGCATCAAAGGCAAAGAAGTTTCTACTCCGGGCATTCCCGATGGCGTATTCGGATACTCTTGAGCTTTTTCTGCTAAGGTGTGTGGCGCGTGATCTGTGGCGATAAAATCAATTACGCCGTCGAGTAAAGCTTGCCAAAGTATTTGGTTGTCTTTGGGTTCGCGCAAGGGCGGATTCATCTGTGCTAAACTGCCAATTTTCTGATATGCACTGGTATTTAACAACAAATGCTGTGGTGTTACTTCCGCTGTTACCCAACTCGGTTTTTCCTGGCGCAAAAACTCGGCTTCATCGCCTGTTGAAAGGTGCAGGATGTGCAATCGGCGCTGATATTTTTTAGAAAGTTTTACGGCTAGTTGAGTTGCTAATAAGGCTGCTTGATTGTCTTGAATTTGCGAGTGTACGGCGATATCGGAAATGCCGGCAAATTCCTGACGGCGCTGATTGATTCTAGCTTGATCTTCGGCGTGTACTGCAATTAGCCGATCGCCCTTGGCAAAAATCTGCTCTAAAGTTGCTTCTCCATCCACCAACAACTGGCCGTGCATCGAACCCATAAATACCTTAATCCCCGGAGTCGGATTTGCATCCAACAAATCCGGCAAATTCTCCGGCGTTGCACCAATAAAAAAGCCGTAATTGACCAAACACTTCTCGGCAGCGCGGCTTAATTTATCATCTAAGGCCGCTTGGGTGGTAGTTAAAGGTCGCGTATTGGGCATTTCCAAAAACGATGTCACGCCGCCTTTAGCGCAGGCACAACTAGCGGTAAACAAGTCTTCCTTGTGTTCCAAACCCGGTTCGCGGAAGTGTACCTGCGGGTCAATTACTCCGGGTAACAGAGTTAAGCCGATCGCATCTATTTCGCGATCGGCTGACTCGGCAATTTCGGGAGCAACCCGAACAATTTTGCCATCGCTAATTAGTACGTCCCCTACCAAAAACTCGCCGTCTGGTAACAAAATGCGAGCGCGGCGGATTAACAAATTTGATGTGGTCGGCATAAGTTATAATTGAGATCGGTAATGTGTGTGGAAACCTGCAACAAGTTTATCCTTAAAACAGTTGGAAAAATAGTAATAAATCTAACTAGGTTTGGGAAAATTTTTAATTTGTCGGGTGCGAATTGGGTGCGTTACTCAACGACATAGTATAAAAACTTACCCGTCGAACACAGATTTGGCGGGTTTCCTCAAAAAAACTCCGAATTAAGTCTATAATTTATATCCAGCTCAGTCACTTAATACTTATGACTCGTCTAGACAAGTCAGCCGACGACAAACCCCCGCAAAATACCGACGAAAATCCTTGGATTGAAGGAATTAAGACGATCGGCTTAGCAGCATTCTTGGCCTTTGGCATCCGCACCCTAGTGGCAGAAGCTCGTTACATTCCTACCGGCTCGATGCTCCCAACTCTACAAATTAACGATCGGTTAATTATAGACAAGGTGAGCTATCGATTCCAAGACCCCCACCGAGGAGATATTATCGTATTTATGCCTCCCGATTCGGCGAGTTTGTGCACGGGACAGCCTCCGCCGATCAAAGATGCCTACATCAAGCGAGTTATCGGGCTTCCGGGGGACACTGTGGAAGTCAAAGACGGAAAAGTTTTTATCAACAAGCAGCCGCTACAGGAAAAATATATAGAAGAAATTCCGCAGTATCCCTACGGGCCTGTAGTTGTATCTCAAAATTCTTACTTGGTGCTCGGCGACAACCGCAATGCAAGCTGTGATAGCCATTATTGGGGCTTTGTACCGAAGCAAAATATCATCGGTAGGGCGATCGTCCGTTTTTGGCCTCTCAACCGCACAGGCTCGATCGATCCCACGCCGCTTTATCCCGCCAAAAATTAGCTACCATTCAAATCCTCGGCGGTTTCAACCGCCGGGTTTGTGAGTTAATGCGTGATATCAATTTCGGTTGCATCAGAATTGTTCAAACCGTCAACAGTCAAAAGTAAACAGTTAACCGGAACAGCTTATCATTGCAGCAGATTTAATATGCTGTTTCGCGATCGATCGCTTTCACAACTTTGTTATACATCTCCTCTGCTTCTTGCGGCGAATTGCCGATACTCGTCAATCCCAATTTGCCAAACTCCGACAAACAACCCATTAAATGAAACACGCTCCCCGTCTCAGTACCGCTATCAAAATGCAGTTGATTGTCAGCAATAATATCCATCAAATCGTTCGGCAACAATCCCCGATACCGCTGTTTTTTCAAATTGTCCGAAGCGACATAATATTTCGGACGGCCCTGCTGGCTGTAAAACAATCCCGTAGTGCGATCGTAACGACCGTTTGTTAACAGCTTCAAAGCCATAAACGGATGAGTTGTCCCTCCTTTTCGCAAATTAATTTCTATTGCTTGAATATCCCATGTGCCGTCATCTTGTCGCACGGCAACAGCATCGACTCCAAATCGCTCTAAAGCACCTTTATCAGCTAAATTTTTCCCCACTTTCCACCCCAATTCTTGCAACGCCAGCCGATAGGATTCATCAGCCGGAAATTGGCAACCCAAGAAAATTTGATTGTCCGGGCCTCCTAAAATCTGGTCGTGGGTTGAGAGAATCTCTACTTCGCCGCTGGGGACGATTCGACCTTGAACGCTGGGCGATCGCTTTTCTTCTCCTTCAATAAATGCTTCGGCAATTGCCCCTAACTCGGGAATGCGGCTGCTGAAATTTTCCCAGGTTTCGCCTGTGGATTGAAAGCGCAAATTATGGAAGCTATCGCCAATTGCTTTAACTCTTTCTGGCGGCGCTTTGCTTGCGATCGGTTTGAGGTCTAAAATTGCATTTCCTTCCCCCGAAAAACCTTCATTTAATTTAATTACTATCCGCTGCAAATGCGGCTGCCTTTCCCACAAATCGGCCGCAACTTCCGCTAAATCTTCCGCATTCCAAACCAACTCAGAACCGTCAGGATAAGCCACGCCACATTCTTTAAAAATCTGCCTGCTGCCGCTTTTGGTTCCCCAGTAATGCAGATCCGGATCGCTGCCCCACAAAGGAATTCCCAATTTAACAGATAACTCGCGTTCCAAAGCCGTCGAGTTGTAACAAACCATATAAGATTTTGTCGGCCGCACTGCTTGACGGATGCGCTCCATCAACCGGGGGCGGTCTAAAATTTTCTGAGTCAGGGATTTAGCAGAAGCATCGTAAGCACAGAACAGCAAAAGGCGATCGCGCGCGTGAGAAAATGGAATACCAGGGAGCAATTGCAGGTAATAATCCACAATCATTGGGTGCAGCGGTTGCGAGGTAATGTAAATTAAGCGCGTGCGGGGATTTCGCAGGCGAATTAATGAAAACAAATGCCGCTCTTCATAGTGGTAAGCACCCTCAACTTTCTGCATTTCTTGCTGGTCTAAGCTGAGAGACGGAATGATGATGATGTCACAATCATCGCTGTCAAATTCTTCGCTCGCTCGCCAATGTTCGCGTAATTGTGTTTGAAGATTGCGAAATTGCTGTGCGGATTCCGAAGATGAATTCTTTAACTCTTTCATGGCGTTTAATCCTAATGATTCAAATAATGCTTGCTAATAGTGTAGGGTACATCATCCCAAATACCTGAGACAACTCAAACAGTTTTTTTTGACGCACCTGATGGATTATTGAGGACACAAATGCACAATAGTGACTTATATTTATTCCGTCAATTATTTGTAATAAAAATTATTTGTAGTGAGGAATGTAAGTCCTTTGACGAATGCGGACTAAAGTGCTCGCTACGAACCAATTTTATTATGTCGTTCGATCTGACACGATATTAAGGTGCGTTTGTTCCAATATTTGAGGCAAATCAAACATATTTTTGCTGACGCACCCTAGGGATAACTAAGAAGCTCGCCGCACTCGAAAAAGTCTGGCATATTCCAATATAGGTTCTAGTCGCCGTTGATTTTGCTTGAGTGCCGAGATCAATTTTTCCGAAGGGCGGAATACCAGAGGAGCCGAATATTTTTTCAGCATTTCCCTATCTGGCGACTGGCTCAGCAGCATCAGCCGTACATCTTTGTCAAGCAAATAACTCAGAGAAAGCAAATCTCCCATGTTAGTAAAATCGTTCCCGCGATCGCTAATTACAATTGTATCTTTAATCGACCTATTAGCTATCGCTTCTTTGTTAATATTTTTCGCAACTTCAGCATTAAAATAGCTCAAGTCTTTGCTCCACGAAGTATCAGAAACCGCACTGAGCGTACAGGATGCTATACTTGCTGTAAATATCCCGGCTAAAACGACTTGCCAAAACCGCTGCTGAGTTTTCAGATGACTCGCGAGCAAGTAAGCCACTGCTAGCTGCACTCCTGGAAAGCAAGAAATGAGATAGCGGCTGACGGCGGAACGTTTGCCACCGAGAATTAGATCGGGTAAAGCTAGTATCAAAAAAGGTACAAAAATTGATGTTAAGATAAACAGCTTAGTTGAATTGCTAGTTTGGCGACATATTTTGTAAATGGCTGCGGCAATTAATAGCAAAAATGGCAATCTCAGCAGATAAGTCCATATATTGTCAAAGCCGAAGTCGAAGTCAAAAAATAAGGCTGTAAAGCTGAGAGTCCACAATTTTGCTAGATACAGCCAACCAGGAGATACTCGCGTCCAATCTGTCGTTGCTGAAGCTCGTTGGAGATTGGTAGCCAGCACGTAAATCCACGGTAGATACAAGATTAAAGCTGCTGTTACTGCTAAGAAAAATTGAGAATTAGTAAGGTGACTTCGCAATTTCTTTTTTTTAACAAACAGCCCGGAAGAAATGATAAAAACTCCGTGTCCGATGAGTGTTAAACTGAAGAAAGGGTGAGTGTAGAAGCCGATCGCGATCGCCAGCGAGTAATAGGCCCAATTTTGCCAGCCCCGCAACCGCACTGCTCTCAACAACAGCCAACTGCTGCCAATAACTACGGCTGTCAGCAAACTGTACTGCCTTGCTGTTTGGGCAAACAAGATGTCAAAGGGAGATAAAGCTAACAGTGCTGTTGCTACTAACTGCACATTTTTTGAGGCGAAAAGTTCCTGAGCTAAAGCGTACATCAAAGGCAGCGACAGCAAACTCAATATGGCTGGCAAACTGCGGGATGCTGCTAGAGAACTGCCAAATTGTTGCATCCACCAACGAGCCATGAGAAAGTACAAAGGCGGATGTTGTGGGTCTTCTAGTGCTAAAGAATGAATTGTGTCTGCTGCTGTACTTCCCGGTTTAATCCGCTGATATTTCTGCAATTCTGGTGCGGGAATAATTCGGTTTTGGAATAGTTCGTCGTCGATTTCTTGCCTGGTGAAACCAGCGGCGCGGATTGATGTGTAAACTTCGTCGTGCCAGTAAAGTTTGCGATCGAGCTCGAAGAACCGAAATCCGATTCCTAGTAAAATGCCGATCGCCAATAAGCCGATCGGCAACCGGGAATTTTGAGAATTAACAGATGTGTCTTGAGGTGTTGTATATGCCATGCTTGTCCTTATTGTGGCGATCGTCCTAGAAACAGCGCAGATCGACTTTGGGGACGATCGCGCCACTACGCTCAGAAAGCGGGTTTTTTAGCTGGTTTGCCTGCTGCAACCCGTGTATTGCTCTGCAAAACCCCGGTTTCTCTCCACCCCCGTTTGGGTTCTGGTAAGCTGCTGTGCATTTAAATTGTATATTTCGACGATCGATCAAAAATCTTCTCCCCCATCTCCCCATCTCCCCGTCTCCCCATCTCCCCCTCAATCACCATGCACAATTGGGATGCACAACAGCTTAAAGAGCGATCGATACCCAGTACATACCCCAACCGACAATAATTCTACCCTCTGCCAGATGCCGAATACATTCTACACAAGAGCCTTGTGGAAGCTGGAGCAGTCTCAAGCAAGCCACCATCAAGAATCTTAAACCAAATCCTCCCAGAACCTCCAGACCCCAAAAATAACTGCTAACATACGTGTTGTACAGTTAATCAACAAGCTCCGCAAGGGGTCTACCCGCGTACCGCAAATGGCAAAAAAAGAAGCTTCTACAAAAACTGCTGAAAACTCAGAAAAGCAAAAAGCCTTAACTTCCGTATTGTCCCAAATCGAGCGCAGCTTTGGCAAAGGAGCGATCGTCCGATTGGGAGACTCCACTCGCATGAAGGTAGAAACCATCCCCACCGGAGCCCTGACACTGGACATCGCTTTGGGTGGCGGTTTACCCAAAGGCCGAGTCATTGAAATTTACGGCCCGGAAAGTTCCGGTAAAACTACTTTAGCGCTCCACGCGATCGCCGAAGTCCAAAAATCCGGCGGTATCGCAGCCTTCGTCGATGCCGAACACGCCCTCGATCCCACCTACGCCTCAGCATTAGGTGTCGATATTGAAAATCTCCTAGTTTCCCAGCCAGATACCGGCGAAATGGCCCTGGAAATCGTCGATCAACTCGTGCGATCCGTCGCCGTCGATATCGTAGTCATTGACTCCGTAGCCGCCCTCGTGCCCCGCGCCGAAATCGAAGGCGACATGGGCGACTCCCACATGGGTTTGCAAGCGCGTTTGATGAGTCAAGCGCTTCGCAAAATCACCGGCAACATCGGCAAATCAGGCTGTACCGTCATTTTCCTCAACCAATTGCGGCAGAAAATCGGCATAACCTACGGCAACCCCGAAACAACCACTGGCGGTAACGCACTCAAATTCTACGCCAGCGTCCGGCTTGACATTCGCCGCATTCAAAGCTTGAAAAAAGGTACAGAAGAATACGGCAATCGCACGAAAGTTAAAGTTGCTAAAAATAAAGTTGCTCCGCCTTTCCGCATTGCCGAATTTGACATTGTATTTGGCAAAGGAATTTCTACTTTAGGCTGTCTGACTGACTTGGCAGACGAAATGGGAGTAATTACTAAAAAAGGTTCTTGGTACAGTTACAACGGAGACAACATTGCTCAAGGACGCGACAACGTGATTCGGCGCATGGAAGAAAATACCGAATTTAAAGATGAGATCCAGCGGCTAGTGCGGGAACGACTTGATACTGGGGCTGTAGTTTCTGCTAATTCTGTCGCTCCTGTCGAGCCGGATATTGATGACGAGGATATCGATGACGATGAGGATGTACAAGATTTAGAAGAAGTCTAAATTTTGTAGTCAGTAGTCAGTAGTCAGTAGTCAGTAGTCATTAGTCAGTAGTCAGTAGTCATTAGTCAGTAGTCATTAGTCATTAGCAATAGTAGGTTGGGTTTCTGTATTGAAACCCAACCTACTTATTGTATTATTGCTGCGATGGGTTATATATAGCAGTTCTCAACCCTTACTCAGGTAAAGAAACAGGCTGCAAATATTGAGAATTAGCGCGCACGTAACAGCCCTGTCTTGTCAGCAACCAGGGTTCACCGTTGGCAATCGCGATCGCATTTGCTCCCCTGAGTTCAGCAGAAATTGTATCTCGATTCGCGCGGTAAACTCGTTTAATTGCTCCGTTTGGTGTCTGGCGACAGTTGAGTTCTCCATCCCGCGACGTGACTCGCCAAGCTGGCCAAGTTACAGAACCAGAAGTTTCGCTCAACCAAGTATTAGCATTGCTAGCAGTATAGTCGCCGCTGGCATTTGAACGCGGTAAAAGCTCGACCAAATTTACTTTAAATGTCTGGCCAACAGAAGTACAATTTTGTCCTCCTTTCACCTTCCAAGTAACTTCTGCTCCCAACTGGCGGCTCCTTCCAACTTGACGACGGACAATGGCTATATCTCCAGAACAAATAATCTTTCTGCCGGGCCCAGTCGAACTGTCTTTAAAAGTTCCGTTGTAATAGTAAGATCCTGCTGCTCCTTCGGAACTGGTAATTTGAATATTGCCAAAAAAATCGCGATGACCTACTTTTGTAAAATAAAAACCGTTAGGATTGTTTACTTTTTCTGACAAGTTTAAAGTAGTTTTTCTGGTGGTGGGATTAATATAAGTTGTAGCGCTAGCAGCACCGCACCACATTAATGCCAAAACTCCGGCTGAAAACCAAAGATTAACTCGTTTCATGGCAATACATTTTATGAACTTCTACTTTATTTAAGTAAGTCGGTGGGGAAAAACACAACTGTGTTAAGAAAGATAAATGAGGCTCAAACCCCAATCCCTCCTGCATTCTGTCTCCTGACTCCTGCCTCATCCCAACTACAAATATTTACGCCTTTCTACTTATAGCTAGCAGGCGCATACTTCACCAGTCCCTCGATCGAGTGTCACTCATTTGAGCGACAGCGCACTCGTATTACCGCGCGCGTCGCGGGTTGAGGCTAAACTTCACCCTACTTCACCTCTGTGCAACTCTCTTCACTTCCCAGCACCCGCATCCATCGGTTTGTACCCTTCAACTTCTGACTCATTGCAGGTGCAAATACTTAGCAGCAGAATAAAGACATATAGCCTTTCTGTGCTCTGCTATGAGGTACCATCCGGGATCGGCCAAACCGGCCAAACCGGGCATACCTCATCACACTTGAGAACCGCTATATACGTAAGTAGCGGTAACTAACACTAGCCAGATTTTGACAACTGGCAAATTTCAAATCTCAGGCTAGTTGTAAACAAATATAAAAGGTACGGAAAGTTAATTGCTGTGACTTAATGTACGATTTCTCAACTGAAATGCCAAAAAAATCCTATTGCTTCATCGCAAAAATGAACGGGATCGAGACGAATTTATTTTGCCATAAACTTAAATCCTTGTAGGAGGGAGAATCAATCATGGCTGACGGTCAATTAGACGTTATATTAAAGATGGCTCAAACAATTAATCCTCAAATTGAGAGCGATCGACATTTTGAAATAGATTTGGACAAGTTGCGGCAACTGCCGGCAGGAACGTTAGGCCACTCAGTGGCGCGATTTCTTGACGAACAAGGGTTTGAGCCGATCGCCTCGGGAGACTGGATTCAGCGCAACCACGATGTTTGGCACGTTTTGACTAATCTTTCGCCTTCAACAGAAGATGAATTTGTACTGCAAGCGTTTACTCGCGCTCAAGTATTTCGCCCTTCCTGTGCAATTTTAGTGTTAATTGGACTGATCAGTGGCAAATGCGCGATCGGACAAATTATCAAAGGCTTAAAACATGGAAAATTAGCCGCGAAGCTAATTGATTGGAACCCTGAATCGGATTGGGAAACTCCCTTATCTGAAGTCAGAGAAAAACTGGGGATTCTACCATTAATTGATTAGATTTTTAACTCGTTACTGCACTGCAAAACTATGCAAAGCACAATTAAAAAACCGGAAATTAGCCTGAGTCCGCGAGAAAGGGCGATCGCCCAATTAGTAGCCCAAGGCCAGCCAAACAAATGTATCGCCAAAAATTTAAATATCAGTCACTGGACGGTTGCTACTTACGTGAGGCGGATTTTTATGAAACTCGGTGTTTGTTCCAGAGCAGCAATGATTGCACTGTTGATTCAAGAAAATTTGCTTTGGGACTCTTAAATAGTAGGGTGCGTCATATCAAATCCTATCTTCATCGGAATAGTAAATTCACTGTTGACTGTTGACTGTTGACTGTTGACTGTTAACCGTTAACAGTTAACAGTTAACATCATGTATGAGTGCAACCGGAATTGATATGACGCACCCTACACGCACTTTAATCCTCAGAAAAATCAGAGGACTCGCATTCCGAGCGATCGCTCTCAAACCACCTAGGCCAAAGCCAAAGGACGAGAAGAATTTCTTAAAAAATTCAGCAATTCTCGATTCACCGTTTGCGGCGCTTCCTGCTGAACCCAGTGACCGCAATTAGGGATTAATTTCAACTTAAACGGAGCTGTAATTAACCGATCTAAACCTTCTACAAGTGTGTGGCTCAAAAACGCATCTTCTTCTCCCCAAAGCACCAAAGTAGGCACTGTGACCGGTTCTAATTTCTGCCCCCAATGCCAAAGCCGCTGCGGGTGAAACATTTGCTGGTAATAATTCATCGCCGCAGCTAACACTCCCGGCTTTTCTAAAGCAGTCTGATAAATCTTAGTTTCCTCAGCGCTAAAAGCTCCTTTGCGAATAGCTTGACCCTGAAAAATATTTTGCACAAAATCTTTCAAATTTTGCCGGATCAACCATTCGGGGATGCCGGGAACTTGGAAAGCCAAAATGTGCCAACTGCGCCGGAGTTGGTCTAAATTGCTTGCCATTTCCTGCACTAATCGCTGCGGGTGCGGAGCGTTTAAAATTGCTAAGCGGTTGAGTTTTTCAGGGAATTTTTGAGCTAAATGCCACGCTATTGCACCGCCGCAATCGTGACCGACAATGTGAGCTTTTTTATAGCCGAGGCGATCGATCAAACCGCGTATATCAGCACTCAGCGTATCCAAATCATAACCGCTTTCCGGCTTGTCGGAATCGTTGTAGCCCCGCAAATCCGGCACCACAACCTTGAAATGACGAGCTAAGGCAGGAATTTGATGTCGCCAAGAGTACCAAAACTCTGGAAACCCGTGCAGGAGCACAACGAGCTCGCCTTCTCCTTGGGAAACGCAGTGCAAGCGGATATTGTTGGTTTCGACAAAGATGTGTTGCTGTTCGGAATCTAAAGACTGCATAAATTAAAAGTTAGACTTATGTTTCGGGAAGTACGGAACCCGCCGACTGCTAGCAGGTGAGTACAAATAAACATTAGATGTGTCGGGCGGGTTTTGCCTCGATTTTCTCGCTTGTATCTCGTGATTCTTAACTCGCGCCCGCCCTACAAGGTACTATTGTTTTTTTGCCATTACTTACTTAGTCGGCTGAAACGACCGAATGGTTTTAATGTTTCTGCTTTTATTCTAGCTGCTTTTCGATCCCCGCTGCTGGAATCTAATTAAACTTAAAACTTGTAGCGTTTTGGAGTGTCTGGTTTTTTAGGTGTAACTACTTATTTCAAATTGAGCGATTGAAATTTGTAGTTTTAACAGCGGCGGAGGCGATTCAATAATAGCACAATTTCGTCAGTTGCCGATCGCAATTTTGAAGGTGGCAGGTCAGATTGATTGACGATGATGCTAAACACCAGCGGCTCGTAACTTGGAACTTCGATATATCCCGACAGCGCCGAAACTCCGCTCAAAGTTCCAGTTTTTGCTTGCAAATTGACGCGGCTTGATGTATAATTAAATCTATTTTTTAAAGTGCCGTTCTCGCCTGCGATCGGCAACGAGGCCCGGTAGACAGACGCAGCGGGTGAATTAGCCATCAATCTCAAAGTTTGCACCAAGGCTTCGGGACTAATTAAATTGTGTCGGGAAAGTCCCGAACCGTCGGCTAATATGTAGCTGTTGGGATTTACACCTAATTGAGTTAAAGCTGTTTTTAACTCCTTCAAACCAGTTTCATTAGTATCTTCTTGTGGTAGAGACATCTTGACTGTGAATTTTCCCAACAATCTCAATAAAACCTCTGCATAAAGATTGTTACTTTCCCGATTAGTTTCCTTCACCAATTCGGCCAGCGGCGGCGATTCAACGGCTGCTAATTCTTGGTTCAAATTGCTAGCAACAGAGGTAACTAAAGCCTGTTTAACCGGAATTCCCTCCGCCGTCAAGACTTGTTGAAAATTTTGTAAAAAATTATTAGCGGGATTGACAACTGCAACATAACTTGATTCAGATTCTGCACCAACTTTCAACTGTCCGCTAACTCGAATTGCGGGGCGATCGAACTCCCTGCCAACTTCAAGAAACTCAGATTCGTTGGGGGCGACTGTGACTGAATTGTTCTGAATTTGCCACTGATTGGCTAACTTTGGTTCGGCAAAAGTAACTTTTAGAGGTTGTCCGAGATTCTGCGGAGACAAAACAAGCTCGATCGCGTTTTGATTGAAAATTAAACTGTTAACCGGCGCGCCATAGCCAGCTTGCGCGTCTTCCCATTCCCAATTGCGATTGACTGCACTGCCTTGAAAATAACTGTCATCGCCAATCAACTCGTTTACTTGACTAATTCCCCGCTGCTTCAACTGCTGCGCTAAGTTTTTTAACTGAGGTTCAGCAATGCTAGGATCGCCCCTACCGGCAACGTACAAACTCCCATTTTCGCCGCTGTAAACCGATGTCTTAATCCGAAAATCGGCACCGAGTTTCTGCAAAGCAGCGGCTGTAGTTAGCAGCTTGACATTTGATGCTGGAATGAAATATTTGGTTGCGTCGCGGCTGTAGAGAGTAGCGGTAGAAGATAGGGGTTGAATCAAAATCCCCCAGCGCGATCGGCTAAATTCGGGACGATTGGCGATCGCATCTACTTGCGCCCCCAATTCCCCAGGACAAATATCCCCAGCAACCGCCGACGTTTGCGCGATCGCCTGCGGCGAACGCCCCAGAACTAGGACTAACAAACTAACTGCAATTCCTTTGATTTTCAAAGCGCAATTTCCATAACAATAACTATTCACATTAGCCCTTGTAGGGACACGGCAATGCCGTGTCCCTACGGGGATCGCTCGGTGTACTTCATAAACTTGCAATCTGCTGTAATAACTATTAAAATTAGATGCGCGAGAGCTGGGAATTGGCACTTCCATCAATTCAATTTTAATAATAATAACGCATATGAATTCTCGGATTGAACAGCGCCTCTACAGGTTTTCCCTCTTTGAGGTGCTCTTCCACGATCGACTGTACATCACTCGGTTTAACTCGACAATACCAAGTTTCGTCTGGGGTGACTCGCACAGTTGGGCCTGTGTTGCACTGTCCCTGACAGCTACAAGCTTTAACTATCACTCCTGCAACGGGTTGGGCTTCAAAGGCAGCGAGCACTTCTGCTGAACCATTTTTGAGGCAAGATTGATACTGACAAATTAATACACAGCGCTCTTCTGGTTGGGATTCTGGTGCTGGGGCTGGAGATTCTGGCATCGGTAAGGATTTATCGGCTCTTTAATATATCTTAACAATCTTGTGGGGTCGATCGCCCGCGTGCTTCTAGACAAACTGCAGAATTCGTGAGGGCGATCGAAAAAAAGCTTTCAAATTCTGGCATTCAAACTTTTTGGGTGCTGCTAGTTGGTAACAAATCTCTTCGGCTTCGCTGCCTTTCTTGGGCCTGTGTCACGGTTTCCCTATATGATCGGATTTAGAGCAAAAAGTCAATCAACCGCCAATCATGCCCAAAACAGTAGCCGATGTGATGAGCCGCGAGCCGATTTTAGCGCGTCCCGAAATGCCTTTGAACGAAGCGATTAAAATCTTAGCCGATCGACGTATTAGCGGTCTTCCCGTCGTAGATGAGAATGACTTGTTGGTAGGAGTCATCTCCGAAACCGACTTGATGTGGCGGGAAACCGGCGTAACTCCGCCCGCTTACATCATGGTACTCGACAGCGTGATCTATCTAGAAAATCCCTCGCGTTACGAGCGAGAACTGCACAAGGCTTTAGGACAAACAGTAGGAGAAGCGATGAGTAAAGATCCAGTTACCATCAAGCCCGACGAATCTGTCGCAGAAGCTGCAAAACTCATGCACGATCGCAGTATTCACCGATTGCCGGTAGTTGATACAGAAGGCAAAGTAATCGGCATCCTCACTAGGGGAGATATTATCCGGTCGATGGCTGCCGAATCTTAATTAATTGTTTTCCTTGAAGGATTGTATCAAAAAATAAGTCGATCTTTCCTTCAATCTCCTTCGCTTTTGGCAATTACCTTTTTCCCAATTACCTTCTTCCCAATTACCTTTTTCCCAATTTAAAAATTCCATGAGTATTACCCCTGAGTCTGTCGAACAATTGTTGAATTCCGAGGATTTTGGCGAAAGGCTGCGAGGTGTCAACCAACTGCGAGAATTAGAACCTGCGATCGCCTATAAGTTGATTCAAATTGCGATCGGCGACAAAAACGTCCGCGTTAGATACGCTGGTGTCAGCCAAATGTCAACCCTCGGCACGCAGAATCTGCCGAACGCTTTAGAGGTACTGCTTAACAGCTTGCACAACGACCCCGAACCCGACGTGCAAGCAGCAGCAGCCGATGCTTTGGGCGCTTTGAAATTAACCTCTGCTTTAGAAGATTTGGAGCAAGTTTATAGCAGTACATCTGAATGGCTGGTGCAACTGAGTATCGTCGCAGCTTTGGGAGAAATGGGAGATCCCAAAGCATTTCCCATGTTAGAAAATGCCATAGCTTCTGAAAACGAATTGATCCAAACTATAGCCATCAGTGCATTAGGAGAATTGGGAGATAAACGCGCGGTGCCGCTGTTGCTTCCTTGCGCTTCTAATGAAGATTGGCAAATTCGTTACAGAGTCGCTCAAGCTTTGGGGCGGTTGGGCGGCACCGAAGCTGCAGCAGCTTTGGAAATTCTCGCCAAAGATGAGGTTGAGCAAGTTGCTCAGGAGGCTAAAATCGGACAGGAGAATAGTTTGAAATTGTGAGTTTTGAGTTGGGGATTTTGAATTATATCAATTCCGGTTGCACTGTCAGGTGATTGTTGACTGTTGACTGTTGACTGTTGACTGTTGACTGTTGACTGTTAACTGTTGACTGTTGACTGGTGGAAAAACTGAATGGTTGAGTGTTAACTGTTGACAAGATTTTATTATTCCGATGCAACCGGAAACGATATTAATATAGCGGTTCTCACAAAAGTGAGGTATGCCCTATGCCCTATTCCCTATCCCGGATAGTACCTCCTATGAGAGCTTGAAAGGCTATACCAATTTCATAAAGTAGCGCTAGATATTAGCCCCCCAATCCCCCAAAGCATCGGGGGGGGCTAAGACTTCATCAGCATATCTTGAGAAAAATGGTATAATTTACAATTTTTTGTGATGATTCTAGTAAAAACTTAGCAAGGGCGATCGCACTTGTTGTCTCAAAAATCCGGTTTATTTTGAAATGTTTCGTAACCGGATGCAAAACTTCTAGAAACCGGGTTTCTCCCGCGCGCGATTCACACGCCGAACTCAGAAACCCGGTTTTTTTTGAAATGTTTCGTAACCGGATGCAAAACTCCCAGAAACCGGGTTTTTCGCCCCCGATTCGCCGCCCCTGCAACTTTCGCTACCTGTTAGTCTCAAATCCTACCATTTGTATTGATGCAAAGGGCGATCGGACTAATTATCAACAAAACTCCAGCCAAACTCTTGACATTTGCACTTTCACAACAGCTATAATCAAAATACATACAACAGCAGCGGCAGAGATTAACACAATGCTTGAATTGTAGGCCGCCAACTAATAATCGGGAAACTATCATTAAGACGGTAAGCCATCTACCAACACTCACCAAGTCTTAAAATTTTTAATCATCCCATGAGCGAACAACAAAATTCCGGTTCTCAGTCTGCAGACATTGTAACAGGAGAGCGATCGGTCTCTCAAATTTCCCAACCCACAACTAATCAAGACTTTATTTATAAAGTTTTAGAACTTACTAACATCGAACGCAGCAAATTAGGTTTTTCCCCCCTAACTTTAAATACTCAGTTACTGAGTGCGGCGCAAACTCACAGCCAAAACATGGCACTGCAAGACTTCTTTTCCCATACTGGCAAAGATGGTTCGTCATTCACCAGTCGCATTACTACAACGGGCTATAAATTTGCGGATGGAGCTGCAGCGGAAAATATTGGTGTAGGATATTCTACACCTGAACAAGTCGTTGAAGGGTGGATGAACAGCAGCGGCCACCGGACGAACATTCTTAACCCGAATCTCAAAGAAATAGGAATTGGTTACTATTTCTTAGCAAACGATACTGGTAGCGTCAATTTTAATCATTATTGGACGCAAGTTTTTGCTACTTCGCTTGACGGTAGTGTCAATCCCGCACCAACTCCGACACCAACTCCGACACCAACTCCGACACCAACTCCGACACCAACTCCCAACACATTAGTAGTAATTAATTCGCCAATACCGAATGCTACAGGGGAGGGTCGCCCGACAGCAGGGCCAAAGAATACAGCCAGCGACGGGAATTATTTCTTATCAGATAATGCCGATACTCAAATACCGGCAAATGCTGCGGGATTGCCAATTTTTGCTCTTTCTGGTAAAGATACTCTCACTGGTGGAGAGGGTGTTGATAACATTAATGGAATGCAAGGTGCTGATACAATTAACGGCGCTGGCGGCAATGATAGTTTATGGGGTGGCAAAGATTCGGATTCAATTGATGGCGGTGCTGGGAATGATTTTATCAGCGGTAATAACGATAACGATCGACTGATCGGATCTGACGGCAATGATACTATTCGCGGTGGGAAAGAAGATGATATCTTGATTGGCGGTAACGGATCTGATTTGTTGGCGGGCGATCGCGGGCAAGATGTTCTGACGGGGGGTGCTGGTAATGATACGTTTGTATTGGCAGGAGGTTTGTCGGCTTCGGCTAGTTTAATTGGTGCCGATGCGATCGTCGATTTTGCGATCGGAGATAAGATTGGTTTGACTGACGGTATCGGATTTGCCAACTTGACTTTTGAAGCTGTGAGTTTGCAGTTGGATGGCGGCGCAAGCGTCGCTTCTACGGCGATTAAGTCTGGTAGCAATTATTTGGGTATCGTGCAGGGTGTAAGTCAAAGTCAACTTACAGCAAGCGTTTTTGTCAGCGAGTAATTCAAAACTTACGCAGGGTTGTCCAGAAACCGGGTTTTTATGACAATATTGGTTGTGATTCGCAGATTTGGGCAAAAACCCGGTTTCTTTGAGGAGGCGCGAATGGCCGAGAAACCGGGTTTTTTCGACAATTGTTGGTTGTGATGGGTAGATGCGGGCAAAAACCCGGTTTCTTTGTCTAAGTGCATAAATCCTGTGAACTTTTGGTGTAAGTTAACTGGACAAATCCGCCTCCTAAATGCCGCATCTTTACTAATTGCGATCGAGCTAACTGCTGACAGTATCATCACCAAAATTATCGAGAAATTTTTGCAGCGAATCGCGTCTATTGCGAGTCCAATCGTTATTAGGAGCAATGGCTAAAGAGCGATTAAACATTTCCAATGCTTCTTGCCAATTCTTGAGTGCTTCCTGTTGCTCAGATAATTTTGCTTGCAAATCACCCAGACCTCGCAGCGCAATCCCTTTGTTGTTGAGAACACCGATATCATCCGGTGCAATAAGAAAAACAGAATTCAAGGCAGCGATCGCCTCTGAGTAAGACTGTTTTGCAGCCTCAAATTCACTTAGCTGTGCTTGCAAATCACCCAGACTTAACAGCGCCTTCCCTTTGTTGTTGAGAGCACAGATATCATCCGGTGCAATAAGTAAAGCAGAATTACAGGCAGCGATCGCCTGAAAGTAAGACTGTTTTGCAGCCTCAAATTCACTTAGCTGTGCTTGTAATTCACCCAGACCTCGCAGCGCATTCCCTTTGTTATTGAGAACACAGATAGCATCCGGTGCAATCAGTAAAGCAGAATTCAAGGCAGCGATCGCATCAAAGTAAGACTGTTTTGCAGCCTCAAATGCACTTAGCCGTGCTTGCAAATCACCCAAACGTCGCAGCGCATTCCCTTTGTTGTTGAGAGCATTGATATAATCCGGTGCAATAAGTAAAGCAGAATTATAGGCTGCGATTGCCTCTGAGTAAGACTGTTTTGCCGCCTCAAATTCACTTAGCTGTGCCTGTAAATTACCCAGACATTTCAGCGCAATCCCTTTGTTCTTGAAAACCTCGATATCATCTGGTACAATAAGTAAAGCAGAATTATAGGCAGCGATCGCCTCAAAGTAAGACTGTTTTGCCGCCTCAAATTCACTTAGCTTTGCTTGCAAATCACCCAGACTTTGCAGCCCATTCCCTTTGTTATTGAGAGCATTGATATCATCCGGTGCAATAAGTAAAGCAGAATTACAGGCTGCAACTGCCTCTAAATATTCCTGTCTTGCCTCTACATATCGAGCCAACCGAGCATAGTAATTTCCCTCCGATCGCGAAACTCTACCAAGCCAATAATCACTTTTAATCCACAACTCATCTCTAACTTCCAGCAGCGCCTCGCATTCCTTATAGCGACTCTTGTCCAAAGCTTCATCAAACACCTCTTTCCATTCTTCTACACCCCGCTGCCAATCCAAGCGATTAGCATGAAAAATTGCCTCACCCGCATCCCCCACTTCCCGATAATGCCCCTCTAAAACCTCATGAGCCCTGCGAGTTTTCGGATTATCCCGATCGGCATCCAAGCGCCGCAACAAATCGTGAATCCGATACCAATTATTCCCCCGCTTTTGGGATTCCCAAACAAAGGAAAAGCCAGTCAACATCTCAAAATTTGCACTGCTTGCCTGGAAGTGACAACCAGTTCCTAATTTCACGTACAAATCCTCATCAAAAGCGCGGCAAGCACTCAGCGAATGCACGGCCGATCGCACTTCGCGATCCACATAAGTCAGCAACCGATCCGTTAACTCCGCAGTCTTATTTTCCAACTTCGGAATCCGCGCAAAATCCGACGCCAGCAACTCAATTCCCCGCCTTCTTTCTGCCAGCACCGCATCCGCGCACAAACCCAAATAAAACGGATGTACCTGCAAATTCTCCAAATTATCAGCGGGATTGACGCTGGCATATTTAATCACAGCATCTGCCAAATCTGCCTTGTAAATCTCCACTTTGTGCAAGTAATCCCTCGCATCGGCGGGCGACAAATGCCACACCAATTGTGCATCTATATAATCTGCAGGAATCGGAAACTTTGACGCATTCGGCCACCGCAATTGCGTCACCGGACAATCTCGCCCCGCCACAACAACTACAATCCCCAATTTGTAATCCAATGCCCTCAACAACCGCCGAAACCACTCATCTTGATACCAAAAAGTTGCGCCTTGAGAATTTCGTTTTTCCTCCCACATTTTTTCGTGAGTATCGAACAACATGACAAGGCGTTCTGGTTTATTTTTGCCAGCCATTGCCGCATTCAAATCCCCGGCAAATAATTTCGGCAAACAGTCCATTAATTCAGTATCAATATCTTTGCGCCGAATTTCATCCGCCTTTTCATCGCTGACACCGAGGCGCTGTTGAATTAATTTCATCACTCCCTTAATCCCGCTCAATTTAACTATGCCTTTAATCACGGCGACTGCTTGCGCCACCACCGGAAATCCTGCAAAAGTTTCAATGGCTGGTGTCACCAATTGAATGACATCATCGGGGAAAAGTTGGCTGAGAGTTGCGTCAGACTCGCCTTTGTTCAATAAATACCAAAAGCAAGCAAAATCATAATTGGGAAATTTAAATTTATGTTTTTTGGTGGTTTCTGCGATATTTCGCCGCAGCATCAGCAAGCCGTAAAATCTATCTTGCGGTTTATCTTCTTTGATCGGAATCAATCCGAAATCGTGTCTGACTGCGGGGATGGGAGTGTAGGTTTTCGGGGCGGCATTGCGGACAAAATTAGCAACTTCGGCGGCTTGTGATTCTGGGATTTCGCGCAATCGCTGCCAATCCTGCGACGGAAATATTTTGCAGCAGTGAAATTCCAAGTGTTTTAGCAGCAGTGACTTGCCGTTGCCTCCATCCCCGAAAAAATACAAAATTTGTTCGCGGGGCGGGTCTTCGTTTAAATAAAAGGCAAATCGGCGGGTAAATTCGTGTCTGTCTGTGAACAGTTGCAGTTGGCGATCGCCCGCGATCGATTCGCTTTCAAAATCTTCGTCGTCAATTGGCATGGTTGTTCGGGTGTGGTGGTTTATGGATTAATATTGCAATGGCAGATTTAAGGTAGATAAACACTGATGAACGCAGATAATTTTAGGATATCTGATGAATGAGTATAAAAGGTCTGTTGTTAGCTGAAGTTTATTGCAAATGTTAATTCAAGGGTATGGGGCTATAGTTGCCGAAGTGCCTTCGGGTGAGGTTATCTTAGACAAGACGCGATCGCAAGCACAGTCATGGCATCTCCACACAATCCAAATTCGGCGGATTCATCTCTGAAACAGTCTCTAGAGGCTGGGTTAGCCGCTTTGAAACAAAAAGATTACCAAAGCGCGATCGCCCTTTTAGAATCCGTCAGCCAAAGCGCTGCAAATCAACCGCCCGGAATCCGCGCGCAAATGGGATTAGTGGCGGCGTACAAAGCAACCGGTAATCTCAAAAGCGCGATCGCCCTTTGCACTTCCCTCACCAAAATCCCCAACACTCAAATCAAAACCTGGGCCGATCGCACTTTAACCGAATTAACCCCACCTCTCCCCCCAAAACCACCGGAAACTCCCCCAGAAACAGGCTTTGTCGCCTTCGATTCAGCAACGGAATCAGCGAAAAAAATGCTTAAGGGCGATGGCTTACGCCCCGCTTCGCTACGACCAACCGCAGACAAAAAAACCGGATTTTCACCCTTAGACCCGACTAGCGCGCCAGAAAAGACCAAATCGACACATATTTCACCGCCACCTCCACCCCCCAAACCACCGATTCGCCCCACCTCAGAAGAGGGCGATCGCCCACCATCTACCGCCCCCACAGAAACCGCAACCCATGCAGAAACTAGCGGCGAAAACAGTTCCGGTTCCGCAACAAATATCGAACTCCCAAGCCCAGAGACTTACCAACTGACTTGGCGCGAAGCAGGGCGCACAAAAAACCCGCAGCCCCTGAAACCGCTCAAATTGCTGAATTTTTGGATTGGGGCTGCTGTAAGCGCGATCGCCCTATTTTTCCTCGCCCGATTTGTCCTGCAATTCCTGCTGACAAACGCTAATTTTCTATTGCTTCAGTTTTACATATTTACAAGACTGCCTATTTTCGCGCCGATCCAACTTTTTTACCGCGATCCAACTCCCTTTGTGCAGATAGTTTTTGGATTGCTTTTGGCCTCATCTCCCTGGCTGACAGACGCGCTGCTAAAACTATTTTGCGGCATCGAAACCCTGCGCGGCTCAGTTTTATCCAAGCACAGCAAAGAAGCTAGTCGGGTACTCCGCAGTTTTTGTACCAAGCAAAATATGCCAACCCCTGTGTTGAAACTCTTGCCGCTAAATGTTCCTGTGGCTTTCAGTTACGGCTGTTTGCCCCGTTTTGCTCGGATTGCTGTGAGTCGCGGGCTGTTGGAACAGTTGACGGATGATGAAATTGCGACTATTTTTGCGCGGGAATTAAGCCACATTTCTCACTGGGATTTTGCGCCGATGTCGCTGGCGTTGCTGGTGATTCAGATTCCTTACTTGATTTATTGGCAGGTGGCGCACTGGCAAGAACGTTTGTGTGATTTAATGACGATCGAGTTTTTGCGTTTTGCTGTGAGAAATTTGGCCGCTGCAATTTCTGCTATTAGTTACGGGATTTATAAGTTGTTGCGCTGGCCGATGTTGTGGCTGTCGCGCCGCCGGGTGTATTTTAGCGATCGCACCGCTGCGGAAATTACGGGCAATCCTAACGGTTTGACGCGGGCGCTTGGTAAAATGGCGATCGGCATTGCTGCAAATATCGAACAGCAACAACAAACTAGCTTTTTTCTTGAAAGTTTCGATTTGTTGTTACCCCTGGGAGTCGGACAAGCTGCAACCATTGGTTCTGCTGCGTTGC
The DNA here is from genome assembly GCF_036705055.1 of Microcoleus sp. CZ3-B2. Lineage (NCBI taxonomy): Bacteria > Bacillati > Cyanobacteriota > Cyanophyceae > Oscillatoriales > Microcoleaceae > Microcoleus > Microcoleus sp. CZ3-B2. Next base: position 23,653 of record NZ_JAUBTN010000025.1, read on the forward strand.
GCGCGCCGCTGTCACAGATTTTGCTGTGGGATGTCACCAATCCCGATCGCGCTTGGCTGACGGTTAATAGCACGCATCCTTTGCTGGGAGAGCGTTTGAAGCTATTGGAGCTTTACGCGCAATTCTGGAAAATCGAGACTGAGTTAGATTTGGCGAGTCTGTCGCTGGAATCACCGAAGCCAGGAAAATTATCTTTGTTTCAATCAATACTCGAATTTAAAGACTCAAAACTATTTTTACAGGGCGCGCCGTTTTTTGGGATTCCCCTGAGTTTGGGCCTGGTGGCGCTGCTTTGGCTGATTGGCTGGATTTTTTCGCAGACGAGTATTTGGCGGCTGGATTGGCTTTTGGGCGATCGATCGATCTTTTGGGGCTGTTTGCCGATCGGATTTAGCATCGGTACTTTGATGCGGATCAATTATTTTTTCCCCGACATTACGCCACGAGAAACCGCTTCGCCGAGTTTACCCCAAATTTTGTCAAATCCCGATGTTTTGCCCGTAGATGCTCAACCAGTGCAGCTTTCCGGGCAGCTTTTGGGTAGGACTGGTATAGAAAATTTGCTGGGACAGGATTTGATTTTGCAAACGGCGACGGGTTTGGTGAGGTTGCACTATGTTTCAAGGTTTGGGCCCTGTGGTTCTTTGTGGCCGCAACCTACTCGCCCCAGCGATTTGATCGGAAAACCAGTTGTGGCGACTGGTTGGCTGCGTCGGGGTGCTACTGTGGCGATCGACCTCGAAACCCTCCGCAGTCAAGGCAGCCTAGTCAGTAACAGCGGACATCCGATTTGGTCTGCGATTTTGGCTTTTGCTGCTGCTTGTTGGGGCGCATACATTATTATCCAAGGCGGAAGATGAGGGAATTTGGGATTTGAGATTGCACAAAAGGTTCGTAGTACGGACTTCAGTCCGCACTACAAACCAATAGAACTCTTGCAAAAATACAGTTCACCCACCCCAACCCTCCCCGAACTCGCGGGTAGGGGGCAAGATTATTCTTGTTTCCCCCCGCGGGAGGGGGGACTTGCGGGGGGTGAATTTGACTTTTGCAAGATATATAATGCTCTTCCCTCTTCCCTCTTCCCTCTTTTCACCCGCTCAGCTTCGCCCTCTTCCCTCGGACTGATGACGTTGTACGGAAAGCTCCGAGGCGACAGCACTGATGACGTTGGACTAATGACTGATGACGTTGGACTTCTTCCCTCGGACCTCTTCCCTCGGACTGATGACGTTGTACCGAAAGCTCCGAGGCGACAGCACTAATGACGTTGGACTAATGACTGATGACGTTGGACTTCTTCCCTCGGACCTCTTCCCTCGGACTGATGACGTTGTACCGAAAGCTCCGAGGCGACAGCACTGATGACGTTGGACTGATGACTAATGACGTTGGACTTCTTCCCTCTTCCTTCGTAAAGAAAAGTTGCTTTTTAAATGACATCCTGTTACATTTGTTTATATAAATTGGATAAAACAAAAATCGCAATAACTTCAGTGGGCTAAAACCGCTAAGGTATTGCGTAAAAATTGTCAACCTCCCAACACAGCAAGTTTAGCCAGCCGCTTGTCGGCTGTTTTTTTAGACTGGCAATTTTGCTGTGGGCGATGAATTCAGAAAAATGATTCAGATTGTTGTTTTCATCAAATTCGCCTGAAATATACCTAAATAGCTAGCTCTGTCACCCAGGTTGTGATACCTTTAAAGAATGGTCGGACGCTGCCGAGCCCGATTTAAGGGAGACCGGGTAAGCGAGCAGTTTTTAGGATTAGGAGCGAGATGAGGAGCGAGGTAAGATTACTGGGCCAAAAAATGTTAGCAATTTTATCCATCACTGTATTAAACTGAATACTGGCATTCCGATCGCTTGAAATGACATCCTTGGACATAAATTTCTACACGGCTCTGGCTACAAACATTCTGAATCAAAACCGCAAGCAAGAAATACAGAATAGCCAATAGCCTCAACATTTGAGTGATGACTAAAAGTTTACACAACAACCTGAGATTTCAAGGCTCTCTGCATCGGCGGTTAAGTTCCGGCCCGATCGGAATAAATCACCTTTTTTTTCTAAAAGGTGGGAGAATCTGTCAAGGTTGGTGGGAGGAATGTGCAAATTATGCGGTTATGCGGTCTTTCCCTGAAGTCAACATTCAGTTGACAGCAGGTAATTCGGTTCGAGCAAATTAATTAGAATCCTATTCTGGAGGAATTTTTCATGTCTATTCGTCTTTATGTTGGCAACCTACCCAAGGAACTCGATCGCCTAGAATTGCAAGAAGTTTTTGCACCCGAGGGCGAATCTGTTACCACAAAGGTAATTACAGACCGCAAAACAGGTAAATGTAGAGGATTTGGTTTTGTGACGGTGCTAACCGACGAACAAGCCGACCAAGTTATTGAGAAATATAACGGCTTGATGTTCAAAGAAAACCCGCTAAAAATAGAGAAGGCACTCCCCCGCTCTAAGGGTAAATCGGAGAAGGGCGAAGAAGATCAGCAGCAGTCATCGTCGCCTGCTTCACCGCAGTTGGCATCCGCATCAACAGCGATGCCGGTGCCCGCGCCGCAGCAACAGCAGCGCTCGGCTCCCCCAACTCAAGGTGGAGGCGGTTCTAGTAAAAGCAATCGCCGTCGGAGTGACAACAACAAGTCTCGCCGCAATCAGTCAACAACCACAGTGTCGAGCGCTGATTCTGGCTCGGTACAGCCAGATCCACGCTGGGCGAGCGCTCTGGAAGAACTTAAGCAACGATTGGTGGAAGCTCAAACGACTAATTAATCGAAAATGGCGGCGAATTGCTGCTGTCTTCCGACTGAGGTTGACTGACTCTGAAAGTGCGATCGAGAACCGACTACAAAGCCTGTTCTCGATCGCACTATTTTATTCCAACAACCTCTAATATCAATTCCGGCTGCACTCATACATGATGTTAACGGTTAACAGTCAACAGTCAACAGCCAACAGCTAACAGTGAATTTACAATTCCGATGAAGAGAGGATTTGATATAATATCTAGCACCCCGCTAAAATAATCGTCACCGTATCGTAGCGCTGTTAACTGCTTTAATATCCTGTCCCGTCAATTGACAACTATAAGATTGGATCGCAGAAGCTAAAAGTAGTGTTTATTTCTCCCCAGAGAATTGGATCGTCTGAATAAAATCAAAAATCTTATTCATAAGATTCTCAACCTCCGACTCAATAGAACCCAATTCCTCCTGCTTCTCATAAATTCGCTGACAACTCACCGTATAGCAAAAATCGTCAACGATCAAAGCCATAAATCCCCGGTAAGCATCCATCAAAGTAAGTTGACCGTCATTTTGTGGTACGCTGACATTAGCACTCCCAGGCAAATCGGTCACTACAAAATAAGCATTTTCCTCTTCTAAATATTCACTGTAAAGTAACTGAGAATTAGCAAATTTAGCCAAAACCGTGTCATCAATAAACTTGTTAAGAAACAAAGTAAGATAAGCCCATTCCCCCGCTGATTCGATTAATTTTTTCACATCACCAGAAAGCGGGAAATAATCAATTTTCAGCAAAACACCAAAATCGTCAGAAAAAGCAACAAAGCTTTTGTCATCCTCAATTTTACCGCCTCGTTGCCTCTCAACAGGAATCGAAACCACAAAATTGCCTAGAGCAGAAAAATACAACGCCTCATCTGTCTCGATATCGTAATCTTCGAGTTTTAGTTCCGAGTATCCAGCAATTACATCCTCAATAATTGCCTTAGCTTCCTTATCGCCTACACCTAATACTTCTTGAAATTCCTTGAGAAAAGCCCGATGCTTCTGAGACACTTCGCCCTCTGCGACAAACATTGCTGCGGTAATCGTAAAAGTATCCAACACCAACTCATTTGGGAGTGATTCACAAGCCGTATTAAATAATCCTCCTAAACCGTCTTTGGCAAGAATACCCGCGAGTTTTTGAAGAGTTGCTGACATATCATCCTCCGAGTATTCAGCAAATATTTCTGAATCCCAAATTCTGCTTATCAAGATATCGGCACTCACATCAGGGTAATTTGCCTCCGCTGCGACAAGTGCTACCGCCGCGACGGATTCCTCTACACGCAACTGCATTGATGATTTATCTTTGGACTTGAATATTTTAGTAAAATTGCCCACAGGTTTTGCTCCATTACAGTAGTTGGCAAAGAACAGTTTATAACTCAATACGGTTCACTTAAGACGATCTCCCTGGCACACCCCTTAAAAAGGGGGGGATCAGAATGCCCTCAAAGTCCCCCGACTATCCGGGGGATTTAGGGGGAGCTCCGGGGCATAAATATGTTAAGTGAACCGTATTGTTCTATATATAGCGGTTCTCACAAAAGTGAGGATAGCCCTATTCCCCATACCCTATTCCCTATGCCCCATACCCTATTCCCTATGCCCTATTCCCTATTCCCTATCCCGGATAGTACCTCATACCAGAGCACAGAAAGGCTATAGCAATCCTAAATGATTTGTAGAACTACTCGTTACAAGTTCGAGCGAAAGTACGCTTCTGGGGCGAACCAATCTTATTGTTAAAATTAGATGCGCGCCAGTTTATTACCAAGGACTGCCAACCATTGTAAATCCTGCCCAAAATTTTGGATGAGATAAATCTGAATTTGCTATTTGTTCGACTTTGGTAAGATCGATCGCCCTTTGAGTTCCCACCAACTTACCATCTTTAAATACTACCTGTTTGCGAATCATCGCCAGTTGAGCTTGTCTCAGGGCTTCAGCTTTAATCGGAGCCGATCGCAAATTAGCATAAAACTCCGTCATCAGCGCCAAAGTCGTAACATCCTTAACCTTCCACAAACTCGCCAAAGCTGATTTTACACCGCTGCCGACTGCCAGCCCAGCAAAACCCATTTCCGCTGTCGGATCGCCGATCGCAGTTTCGCACGCACTCAGCACCAATAACTGTACTTGTCGGGGATAGTACCACTTAGCCAACCGAAATTCATCCAGCGGCAAAGAGCGCTTCCAAAAATCAATTTCAGCTTCCCTGCGCCCGTATTGATTTTGCGGAAAACTCGCGTGAGTAGCCAAGTGAATAATATCAAAAGATTCTTGCTGGCGCTGTTTTATGAGATTTTCTACAGTAAAATCTTGATTGAGAAAAAAGCGGCCAGGCCACAAGGGCAATTCGGCAGGATTTTGCCCGTTACCGATTGTACCGGCGATCGCAGCTAATTCGATCGGCACTGCAGGCAAAGCAAGTTTATCAGTATTGGGAAATACGGAAGCACCCATTGCCAAAACTTCCGCGTTTTTCAAACTTTGATAACTCGTGCTAGTCAAGCTAACACTGGGAATTGAGCCGAGGCTGTATTTTTCTACTAAAAATTGCTGGCCGTCGTGCAAAGCAGCTAGCGGCAACTGGCGCAAACCCGCATCGAAAGAAAACACTAACGTATCGACATTTAACGCTTCTATATCTGAACTAATCGGCGCAATTAACCACTGGTAAAGTTTCTGAGCAATTGGCAAATATCTTGTATCTGCTGCATCATTTGGCTTAGCCAAAAAGTGGTGAAACTCTCTCACTGTTTTTAGCAAAGTTTCGCTGTTGACAATAACTTTTTTGATAATCGGAGGGCCGTCGGGAACTACTAATACTAGCCACAATGCTTCAAAACGGACTAGCGCGTAAACAATAACCGCTTGCTTCCCGGTTTCCTCCTTAATTGTTTTGAGAGTTTCTTTCAGATATTCAATAGTTACTTGTTGGTCGGTAAAATCTTCGCCATAATAATTTTCATAGTCTTGTTCAAACAGTTTATCAATTAGACCAACAGCATCATTACCATTGCCTTGGTCTAATGTTTGTTCGACGCTCAACCTGCTAATTTCTAAGGGAAAAAGATTAGGGATGGCTGCGGGCGCGGGTGCGGGAGTTGGTGCGGGAGTTGGTGCGGGAGTTGGTGCGGGAGTTGGTGCGGGAGTTGGTGCGGGAGTTGGTGCGGGTGCGGGGGCTGGAGTTGGCGCGGGAGTTGGTGTGGGAGTTGGCGAAAAAGTGATTTGGGGAATGTTGGCCAACCAATCAGGCTCTATTTGAGCAACTGGCGGCTCAATAGCAGGTGCAGAATCGGGAGTTGAGACTATCCATCCGTCCGGTTGTTCTGTAGCAGAAGAACCAAGTTCTGGCGGGTTTTCTGGTGGCTTTTCCGAAGGCGGTATAAAAGTAAGATTGGGTGCTTTCTCAAGGGGCGGTGGTGTGAGCGAAAAGTTGTTCTTTGGATCGGAAAATGCCCATTCAAAAGTGTTGCCTCCGGTTTCAGGATTTGGGGTGATGGTGGTTTTTGCTGCTAATAAATCGCCAATTAACAAGCCTAATTGCTGTTGCGGAGTTTGGCTTTGAGTGGGTGCGAGAATCGGTGCGGGAATCGGTGCGGGAACGGGTGAAACAGAAGGTGCAGGTACGGGTTGAATTTGTCCTACAGGCGGGTTGTAAGGGGCTTGAATGGGTGCGGAGGCTGGATTTTGCCCGATCGCACTTGGAGAAGCGATCGCGCTGGGAGAAGCGATCGCGCTGGGAGGAGCGACGGGGGCGGTGAGTTGGGCGATCGAGGGAATTGTCGGCGTGACGGATATTCGGGCGGCTGCGCCCGGTGTGGTTGGGGTAGAAGGCTGGGTGGGAAGCCTGCGGGGCGGCAGTGTAAAGAAATTGGTGTTTAGCAATTCTTCGAGTTCGGGAAAATTCTCGAATACGGGCGCGGGTGCGGGTGTTGGTGAGGGAGTGGAAGATGGAGTTTGGTCGATCGGGCGATCGGGTATGGGGGATGCAGTCGCCGTCGGTGAGGCCGTTTCAGTTGCCGGCGACGGCGAGGGAACAGCCGTCGGTGGGGTTCTTGTAGCTAGGGTTATGGGCGACGGAACAGCCCTCGGCGCGGGTGTTGGTGCGGGTGTTGGAGATGCAGTCGCCGTCGGCGCTGGTGTGGCGGCGGGTGTTGGAGATGGAGTCGCCGTCGGCGCTGGTGTGGCGGCGGGTGTTGGAGACGGAGTCGCCGTCGGCGCGGGTGTGGCGGCGGCTGTTGGAGATGGAGTCGCCGTCGGTGCGGTTGTGGCGGCGGGTGTGGCTGCGGCTGTTGGAGATGGAGTCGCCGTCGGCGCGGGTGTTGGTACGGGCGTAATGGGTGAGGGAACCGAGTTAATTTGAATGCGCTCGCGATTTGATGCGAGACTGGGGTCTTGTCTGTGAGTGTATCGATAACTGTTATCGGGTAAAATCGTTTGTATGGGATTGCTATTTCCTCTAGTAATTGCACTAGCAGTTCCATTTTTCTCGGAATTGCCGACAATAAAAGGCGTGATTCCGTCGCCCCCGTGGTTGATAATTATGAAGCCGCCGCGATCGTCTCCTGAACTTGCAGCCGTAGAGATGCTAGCATTGATGCCGTTTCTGTCTAAGAACGAATTGGGCGATCGAAAAAACCTTTGAGTCAAAATCACAACATCTCCGCCCCTACCGCTTTCCATACTTTCAGCGTTAATTAAACTCAGAACAATGTCGCCCGCGCTGCTGCGGTTAATCGCGCTGACATTGCCCGCATTTCCATTGGCCGAAGAGTCAACTTCTCCAGCATTAATATTACCATTGGCATCGAGAAATATATTGCCGCCATTACCACCGGCCGAAGTGTTGATATTGCCCGCTGTGATATTAGTTCCCGCATTCAAATCAATATTGCTGCCATTATTTTGGGAAGTCGAGTCAAGATTTCCTGTTTTAATTTCTCCCTGTTCGCTATACAAAGAAATCCCGGCTTCCGAAGTAATTTTTTGAGCGGTAATGTTATTAGTTGCAGTAATATCGACCGCTACCGTATTGCTGGGAATATCATCTTGAATATTGACGCTATTGAGAGGAGTCAGGCGGCCGATAGCACCGCCAAACTGAACAACTCCCGCATTTGGCTTGACCGCGAGATTGTACGGCCCGTCAATTGTAGAATTAAAAGTAATGTCGCCCATCTCCAGAATGTTAACAGAGAGGTTTTCAGACAATGTTACCGGAGCAGCAAATGTAATATTGTTGCGGTTAGTTTCGATAGTTCCGCCTGCTGTAATACTATTTGCCTTAATATCTATATTGCCGCCATTCATCGTGGTGCTGGGAGCAAAAGTGCGGGAATTAATACTAGATGTCGCCACATTTTCCTTAGCATTTATCACCACATTTCCGCCTTTGCCATTGGCGGCGGCAGTAATCAGCGGGCCGGCAGTTGTGTCAATATTACCGCCGCTTTGAATGCGAAGATTGCCGCTATTGGCGTTGAATCCGGTTAATAATAGGGCGCTGCCAATTCCTGCGGTACTGATGTTAGTGGCGGCTTCGAGGGAAATATTGCCGCCGCTGTTGCCGCCGATCGCGTTGATAAGTCCGGCTCTAGTATCGATCGCCCCGCCGCTTTTGAAGGTGATCGAACCGCCGTCTAGTATTCCGATCGCGCGGATGTCGCTGGTAGTAATATTTCCCCCAGCATTTAAATTAACAGTGCCGCCTGTGTTAGTTTTTTTATCGGCAGATAAACCGTCATAACTTGTCAGTAGCTGACCTGTTGTAATATTGCCATTGCTGTTAGTAAAATTGAGATTTCCGCCCCGAATTCCCGATACTAATACATTGCCTGTATTAATGTCACCGCTAGTGGTAGATAAAGTAATGTTGCTGCCATTCCCCTTAACGGAATTACCTGCGATTGCAGTTCCTTCTGTCGGCGTTTTGATGCCGGTGCTGGCTTGAATGGTAATATTGCCAGCGGCGCGATCGCCCGTGGTGTCGATCGCCCCGGTATCTATGGAACCGGCGGTGCTCGTAAGGGCGATCGGGCCGCCGTCTTGATTTGCCATTACGCTGAGATTGCCCGTCGTAATATTGCGATCGGCTTTTAAAGTAATTGATCCACCATTTTCTGGGTTAAAAATAGTATCATTTCCTGAATCCTGAGAGCTAGTTGCATTTAATTTTCCAGTAGTGATAGTGCCATTCGTGCTAGTAAAATTAATGCTACCACCTCGCAATATCCCGTAGTTTAATACGTTACCTGTTCTAATATTCCCACTGGTAGACAGAGTAATATTGCCGCCCTTACCGTTGTCTGAAGAATGATTGATATCGCCAAACTGGATATTGCCATTTACGCTTGTAATATTAATATTTGCACCATCAGATTGTGAAGGATCTTCACTGTAGGTTAATATCTCACCTACAGTAATGTCACCCCTTGCCTGTAAATTTACAGCACCAGGACTGCCGACAGAAGCGTTATTACTCGTATCTATAGATCGGGGAGTCTGGAAAATAATAGAACCCTGTTCGCTGATGATACTAACATTACCGCTATTTCCATTAGCCTTGATGACCCCATTATCCCTACTAACAGTTTCTAAACAAAACGAGTAAGTAGCACAGCCGATCGAGATATCGTTTTTGGCTTTAATGGTAATATTACCCCCTCCATTAGGTGCGGAAGTATTTATATTTAAATTTTGCACTTCAGGTTTATTTCCTGCTATAAAAGTAAAGCTGCCACCTGCATTCACAGTAATATCACCGCCAACGCCAATACCAGAAATATTATTAGCAAGAAGTGCTTCTGTTGAAATATTTCCCCCAGCACTCAAAGATATATAACCAGCATCACCCGCTATATTATAGACTGAAATAAGTCCCGCTTGAATGTTGCCTGTAGCTTGCATAATTATAGGGCCTACGTTATATGGCAGGTTGTTATAATTGTATATTCCTACTACTTGAATACTGCCACCAGAGCGCAAAATTATAGAGCGCGAAGTAGCCAAAATAAATTCATCTGTACCAGGAGAAGCATTAGCAAAAGCTGCATCTGGACTTGTGATTGAAATACCACCGTTAAAAGTAATATTTCCCGTCCCCGAAGTCGTATCTACCTTCAGAGATGCACCCGTATATCCCCCAGATATATAGTCATTGGGCTGCGTAAATATCGGATCGTACAAACTGGTAAAATTAGCAGGTCTACCCGATAAATCGACGATCGACGTATTACTGCCACTGCGAAAATGAGAATCTGTAGATATGATGCCATCACTCGCCAAAGTCAAATTTCCACCGCTAATAAACGGCGTTTCCAAAAGATGATTCAGCGCCAAAATATCAATACTTTTATTACCTTGAATATAAAGATTGCCGCCAGCATTCGCCACAAACGGATTCGCCACACTGTCGCGCACCCGCACCGTATCATTAGCCAGCAAACTCAAATCACCAGTTGTACGCAACAGACTTTCAACTAACGTCAAATTGCCATTAGCTGACAGAGTTGCATTCTCGGCAGTTACTTCTTTAGCAACAACATCTCCATTCTCAACCTGCACGCCACCAGTTAATTCTACTTGCCCTTGAGCATTCACTATCACCCCCGTTGCACTTCCCCCACCACCAGTCAACAACTGCGGCAAAGATGCAACTGGTAACACCCAACTTTGCGGCAAACTACCAGCCACAGATTGCGGTTGAATCTCCAAACTCAATAAATTTCCCGGCTGACTAATTCTAACTAAACTTTGACCCGGAACCGCCGCCACAATAATATTTCCTCCCGGTGCAGCAAGTTGTCCCGCACTCAAAACCGTGCCGCCCAACAAACTGATATTTTGTCCCTGATTCACCGCCAAATTACCAAGATTGATAATTCCTCCCGGCTGTAGATTTGTAAAAGCAAAAGTATTCGGATTTCCGACTAAATCTGTATAATTATTCGTACCAACCGCACTAAACCAATTGTTGCCGAAACCGATTCCTGTTGCAGTAGTCGCCGTGAAAGAACCGGGAATATTCAAACTAGAATTTGCACCAAACACAATCCCCGCCGGATTCATTAAAAATAAATTAACATTGCCGCCCGTAACTTGAATTATGCCGTTAATCAGCGAAGCATCACCGCCGACAACTCGCCCTAAAATATTGCGGATATTGGGATTTGAGATAAAATTGGCAGTTTGTCCTTGAGTTAAACCAAATTGCTGAAAACTGTGAAACAAATTAGTGCCATCGCCGGATTGTTGGCCGCCTTGGATGTTGAATTGATTGCCATTCGGGGTGATTTGAGTATTTGTGCCGTCAGCAGCGGGAGTAATTTGGGCCGTGGCTGTTTGGGATGGGGTGAAAAGTCCGATTTCCCCAGTTACTAAGCTGGTAAAGGAGAGGAATGTTAAGATAAATATATTTTTTGTATGGGCTACTTTCATGATGTTTATTATTAAATTAGATTGCGATAATAAATTTCTCAATAATATATAATATCACAATCTTGTAGCGGTTCCCCTCGCCCAAATATTTGACACCCAACGACGAATCGTATAGGGAGCATTTCACTTTTGCCGCCAAGCTATAAATTGGAGGTAGGAGGCAGGAGACAGGAGACAGGAGGAAAGAGGAAGAAAGAAGGAGTCAAAAAAAGTATTTTTACAAATATGAGATGCTCCCATCGTATAAACTCGCCCCACCACACGATTAATTCAAATATACCAATCCCGTAGATACTGTTAACTGTTAACTGTTAACAGCTAACATCATGAGGAGTGCAAGCGGAATTGGTACGATCTGTGCTTGTTGTTTGAGGTACTCCAAATGTTATTGAGTAAGTCCAGCCACAGTCGCTGTGGCTGTTTCTCAACGGTTTTGTTCTGCTGTCGTCATTTTTTGTAAGGAATCGAGTCGCTGCAATAGGGCTTGTAATATCGTTTCCCATAGCATCGGAATTAGATATTTTAATCATAGTGCGAGCATCCCCGAAGAGCGAAGTCGATCGCTCTTCGGGGACGCTCGCACTATAATTTCTAGCGAAACTTGTACCAAGCTTTGACACTTTTCTGGTTTCTTTAGATTTGCGTTGCTAGCGATGCGATCGCCTGTTTCTTTTAATATACAAGGGGTGGGTTCACCACAATCTCTGACACCCAACCACAAACTATCTAAACCCGCCGTTCCCCACCCAAATATTACGTCAGGATTTAGGTCATTTCGCGGTATTGGGGCGGGTTTACAGAATTTTGGGTTTGTTGCCTCAAAATGTTGATTAACCCGCCCCTATCGGCTCTATCAATCCACTAAGGTAAATCCGTCTCACCCATCAAATAAAGGTCGCACTCGCGGGCCACACCGCGCCCTTCATTAATCGCCCAAACAATCAAACTTTGTCCCCGGCGACAGTCACCAGCCGCGAAAACTCCCGGAATGCTGGTGGTATATTTTTCGTGCTCCGCCTTCACATTGCTGCGCGCGTCGCGTTCCAATCCCATCGCATCCAGCAAGGGCTGTTCCGGGCCCAGGAAGCCCATCGCCAGCAAGACAAGCTGCGCCGGTAGGACTTTTTCGGTGCCGGGAATTTGCTTCGGAATGAACTGCCCTTTCTCGTTTTTCGCCCACTCCACCTCAACGGTGTGCACGGCTTTGACGTTGCCGTTTTCGTCGCCCTCGAACCTTGTCGCCGTGGTGAGATAGCCGCGGGGGTCATCGCCGAATTTGGCTGCGGCTTCTTCTTGGCCGTAGTCGAGGCGGTAGACTTTCGGCCATTCGGGCCAGGGATTGTTGGCCGCCCGTTCCGAGGGCGGTTTGGGCAGGATTTCTAGCTGTACCAGGCTTTTGCAGCCGTGGCGGATGGAGGTGCCCACGCAGTCGGTGCCTGTGTCGCCACCGCCGATAATCACGATATCTTTGCCTTCGGCGGAGATGAAATTGCCGTTGGTGCTCTTGTCGAGAACTGCTTTGGTGTTCGCAGTCAAAAAGTCCATCGCGAAATGGATGCCTTTTAATTCCCGCCCTTCGATTCCTAAGTCGCGGGGTTTTGTCGCGCCGGTACAGAGGACAACGGAGTCGTATTCTTTTAGCAGTTGTTCGGCTGGTAAGTCTTTCCCAACTTCGGTGTTGCAAACGAATGTCACGCCTTCGTCTTCGAGAACTTTGAGGCGGCGCATCACGACTTGTTCTTTGTCTAGCTTCATGTTGGGGATGCCGTACATTAGCAGGCCTCCCGGTCGATCGGCTCTTTCGTATACTGTTACCAAATGACCTGCTTTGTTCAGTTGCGCCGCAGCCGACAAACCGGCGGGCCCGGAACCGATGACGGCGATTTTTTTGCCGGTACGTTTGGCGGGCGGTTCGGCAGTAATCCAGCCTTCATCCCAGCCTTTATCGATAATTGCGACTTCGATATTTTTAATCGTGACTGGCGGGTTGTTGATGCCGAGCACGCAAGCGCCTTCGCAGGGGGCGGGACAGACTCTGCCGGTGAATTCGGGGAAGTTGTTGGTTTTGTGGAGTCTGTCAAGGGCTTCTTTCCAGAGTCCGCGATATACTAGGTCGTTCCATTCGGGGATGAGGTTGTTGATCGGGCAGCCGCTGGCCATGCCGCTAATCAGGGAACCCGTGTGGCAAAATGGAATGCCGCAGTCCATGCAGCGCGCGCCTTGGCTGCGGAGTTTGTCTTCCTCCATCGGTAGGTGAAATTCGTCCCAGTTGTGGACTCTCTCGACTGGTGAGAGTTCGGAGGGCAATTCGCGCAAGAATTCGATAAAGCCTGTTGGTTTTCCCATAGTGGTGTTTTGGTTAGAATTTACTATTCTGATAGTTTCTCAAAGGTGAAGCATTGTAGGCTTCTGAATTAACTATTATCATCTCAATTGCGGGCGATCGCAGCTCAGATTGAGCAATTCCTACCTGAAATTTTCAATATCGCCGGGAGTCGGGGAATTGTCGGCCGCCGTCAAATTATAGATAGACAGCAAAGAAACCCGGTTTTTGAGCGGGATTAAAGATTTTAAAGGTTTTGATGCAGTATTTTCGTCGATCGAGCCGGGTTTTTGCGTATTTTCAGCATTGCTGATTCTCGGACGATCGCCCGCGGACGATCGTCCCACCTCTCGAAACCCTCGCGGGTTAACTCTTCCGACTCTTAGCCTCAACTTTCAAGCGCCGTCCCCATCAGGAGGGCTGGAAATACAATACAAAAAGTTACAGACCTTGCAAAATATTATTTTCAGGATATACTACTGTAAATCTGTCAAGTAAGTGGGGTTTTCCTTGTTAACTCCTAAAATAAGTAAATAAACTCATGAGCATTAAAGTTCAGAACGTATCGAAGCACTTCGGCTCCTTTCACGCCATTGACAACGTGAATTTGGAAATTAAAAGTGGCTCTTTAGTCGCGCTGTTGGGGCCTTCCGGTTCCGGGAAATCGACTCTGCTGAGGATGATTGCGGGACTCGAACCGCCGGATACTGGTTCTATTTACCTGATCGGCGAGGATGCTACCCAGCAGTCTGTGCAGGAACGGCATATCGGTTTTGTGTTTCAGCACTACGCTTTGTTCAAACACATGACTATTAAGAAAAATATTGCTTTTGCGATGGAAATTCGCAAAGTTGCTAAAAACTCAATTAGCAGGCGGGTTGATGAACTTTTGGATTTAGTGCAGTTGACAGGTTTGGGCGATCGCTATCCTTCGCAACTTTCCGGCGGCCAGCGGCAGCGCGTGGCTTTGGCGAGAGCTCTAGCAGTTCAACCAAAAGTGCTGCTGTTAGACGAACCTTTTGGAGCCTTAGATGCTAAAGTCCGCAAAGAATTGCGATCGTGGCTGCACAACCTTCACAAAGAAGTTAACATCACCACAGTTTTTGTGACCCACGACCAAGAAGAAGCTATGGAAGTAGCCGATGAAATTGTGGTGATGAACAAAGGTAAAGTCGAACAAGTTGGCACTCCTGCTGAAATTTACGACAAACCCGCATCAGCTTTTGTGATGAGTTTTATTGGGCCTGTAAATGTGCTGCCAAATACTGCGGGTTTGTTCGCCAGTAACGGTACAACAGCTCACAATCATGGAGCCGCCCATTCTGATTTAGTGTTTTTGCGCCCCCACGATGTGGAAATTCAAACTAATCCGCAGTCTGGTTTTGCCTTAGCAAAAGTCAGCCGCATCATTCATTTAGGACGGGAAATTCAAACCGAATTAGTGTTAGAATCCGATCAGGTAGTAACAGCTTACGTAAGTCGCGAGCGCTTCGATCATCTACAGTTAACGCGAGATCAGCAGGTTTATGTCAAGCCCAAACACGCGATGACTTTTCCAGCTTATTCAATTTAAAATCAGCGGCTGGATCTTGCTCAAAATACTATCGGGGAGCTTCTACAAAACACTGCTGCGACATATCATTACCAGGCTGGTGCTTGGTAATGATATGTTGTAGCTCCAAATCGGAGGAGCTTGCTCCTGAAAGTAATTCCCAGGCTGTGACTGGGAACGATTGAAAAAAAGTGAGCGAAGAATATGAATGTTAACAAATTGTTGAATTTAGCAACTAGCACTTTAGTTAGTTATCGCCACTACATCCAGGCAGGATTAACACTTTGTGCAGGATTGGGAATGTCTGCGATCGCCTCTTCAGTCGCGTACAATTGGGAATACAAATTCATGCAAGCAGGACTGCAAGAGCAACTGGACCAAATAGCTACAGACATTCAAAGAGATGTTAGCGGGAATTTAGAAATAATTCGGGCAGCGGGAGCATTTTACAGCGTATTTGACGGCGTTAAAAACCCAGAAATTAATACATTTGTTGGTAGTGCCCTGTACCGCCATCCGAGCCTCAAGGCGATCGCTTGGCTGCCCAGTGTTTCTGACTCGCCACAATTCCTGACTGATAAAATAGATTTAGGTTTAAATTTGAATTCCAATCGGCTAGCCTTAGAAACAGCCACAAAAAGACAAGAAATTATCGCGACTGACCGCCAAAAATGGTCTTCACCAAATCAACCGAGCGTCCTCGTATTTATGCCAATTTTTGGTCAAGTTTCTGCGGGTGATGCCGCAGCAATGCAGCCCAATTTTTCGGCGGGGAAACCAGAAAAATCGAAAGGTTTTACTCTCGGAGTTTTGCTGGTAGATGCTATAGTTAAATCGGCTTTGCAGGAAACTAAACTGAACTTTATTAACGTGTATCTTCAAGATGCTATGGCTCCTGAAGTCGGAAAATTTCTCGCTTTTTACGAAGCGAAGACTAAAAGGATCGTCACCGACGAAAATATTAAAAATAAACTCGAAATTGGGGAAATAGCTTACTGCCCGGACGGCAGCAGTTGCACCCGCATTCTCAATATTGAAAATCGCAGGTGGTTGCTGCAACTGCGGCTAACGCCAGAGTACATTAATCCTCTCAGATTTTGGCGTTCTTTGACTGTTTTAATTTTGGGAACCATCTTAACTTTGGCGGCAACACTTTATCTAATGAGCTTGTGGAATTATACCGCTCGAATTGAAAGAGTAGCAGCAGAACGCACGGCTAAATCTCAACAGCTAGAGCAAACGTTGCAAGAGTTGCAGCAAACTCAAACTCAACTGATTCAGCAGGAAAAAATGTCTAGTTTGGGTTTATTAGTTGCTGGTGTCGCCCACGAAGTTAACAATCCTATTAATTTTATTTACGGCAACATCCATCACGCCACGGCATATACTAGCGATTTGTTAGAGTTGGTAAAACTCTACCAAAAACAATATTTACACCCTCCCTCGGAAATTTCTGAGTATTTAAAAAATATTGACTTGGACTTTCTCAGCAAAGATTTGCCACAACTGCTGTCTTCGATGAAAATAGGAGCAGATCGCATTGTTCAAATTGTTAAATCTTTGCGGAATTTCTCTCGTTTAGACGAAAGCGAAATGAAACCTGTCAATATCCATGAAGGCATTGACAGCACTCTGCTAATTCTGCAAGGTCGCCTGAAAGCTACAGCCGATCGCCCGCCGATCGAGATTGTTAAAAACTACAGCAATTTACCTTTAGTAGAGTGCTATGCCGGACAATTAAATCAGGTGTTTATGAATATTCTGGCTAATGCGATCGACGCCCTTGAGAGTTACCACCTCGATCGCGGGCCCGCAGCAGCGAAAGCCAATCCGATCGCGATCGCCATCACCACAGAATATTCAAGCCCCGATCGCATAATTGTGCGGATATCCGACAACGGCCCCGGCATGGCAGAAAATGTCAAAAAACGGCTGTTTGACCCGTTCTTTACGACGAAACCGGTCGGAAAAGGGACAGGATTGGGACTGTCAATCAGCTATAAAATTGTCGTAGAAAAGCACAAGGGTACGCTGCGCTGCGATTCGACACCGGGATTGGGCACGGAATTCTCGATCGAGATTCCGCTGCGGCAAGAAGTCAGACAAGCAGTACCATTTGTTTCGCGGAAAATATCGGAGGCAGCTTAGAAAAGGCTGGGGAAAATTTTTTTCCCATTAACTACTGTAATTAGGTCGGATTACAGTATTATGTGTAATAATGCCACAATCCAGACTGCTTTAGGCAGCTTAAACCGTCGGCACTGCCGATAATGTATAACCAAAACACGGTGAGACTAAATATGTTCACTGACTTGCAAATTATTTACGAACGTGACCCAGCGGCCCGCAACTGGCTGGAAGTATTATTTTGCTATCCCGGACTCCAAGCACTTTTTTTGCACCGGACAGCACACTGGCTTTATTCCGCTGGCCTGCCGTTTGTACCGCGCTTGATTTCCCAACTCAGTCGCTTTTTAACAGGTATTGAGATCCACCCAGGAGCAAAAATTGGTAGGGGCGTGTTTATCGACCACGGTATGGGGGTGGTAATTGGCGAAACTGCGATCGTTGGAGATTATGCTGTAATTTATCAAGGAGTAACCCTTGGCGGCACGGGTAAAGATATAGGAAAACGGCATCCGACGCTGGGAGAAAATGTAGTGGTGGGAGCCGGTGCTAAAGTTTTAGGCAATATCCAAATTGGCAATAATGTTCGGATTGGTGCGGGTTCGGTAGTGCTGCGGGAAGTCCCTAGCGATTGCACAGTTGTGGGAATTCCCGGCCGCATCATTCCTCGCAAAAAGCAGGTAGAAGATGCTCAAAATTCTCAATACCTACCGGATTTGGAAGCTCAAGCGATTCGAGCTTTGTTCGATCGAATTAAGGATTTAGAAGACCAGGTTAATTTTTTAAATTCTCAACTCTCTCCGCTGAGACCAACTGAATCAGAACAAAAAGAGGCAGAAAAACATGAATTATTCATGTATTCTAATTTATTCATTACAGATTTTTTAGACGGTGCAGGAATCTAGGAAAGCTTAAATTTATATAGATTTCTGCGACCAACACTATCCTGCAGCATTGTACGAACTAACTTGAATTCCTTCAGTAACTGGCTATGACTATTGCTTCTCTTTCCACTAAAACTTTTGATGAAACGAGCAGACATATATTTTCTCGCCGATCGCACTTGCCGAACAGAAGCAATGCTTTGTGGCAAATTGAGACTGGCATAGTGCGAACTGTAACGTGGCTGGAAGATGGCACAATTATCACCTTGGGATTGTGGGGGCCTGGTGATACGATCGGCAAACCAATATCAAAATGCGATCCTTTTCAAATTGAATGCCTCACTAAAGTCGAGGCAGTTCTATTATCGGTCGAGCGCTGGCTAAATAGAGATATTTTGCTCAATCACATTCAGCAAGCTGAAGATTTTATGATAATGCGAGGTTACAAAAGGGTTGACTTTATGCTCTATAAACTATTAACTTGGCTGGCTAAGAGATTTGGTTCTGAGGTAGATCGAGGACATCAGATCGATATGATTTTAACACATCAGGACATTGCAGAAATCATCGGTACAAGTCGCGTAACTGTCACTCGCACCCTCGGTATTTTTCAACAGCAAGGTTTGATTGAGCGTCTGCCGCTCCACCGGATTATTCTGCAACCTTCAGATGTGTGGCACTACGAAATATAAAAGGATATTAACAGTTAACAGTTAACTGTTAACCTTTTAAATTCCAGATATTGTATCATGTTTCACAAAAAATTATATGGATGGGGTTTGTGAGGTATTTGTGATGGGCTATTGAGCGCTGCTAGCTTTTGGCTGCTTCGGCGCTTTTTTTTAGCGGCATTGCTTCCATCAGTTTGCACGGTTGGCTGTGGATTGCTGATGATGAAGTGGGTAGTGTTACGGGAGTTAAATTGCGATCGATCCTGCGACTCCAGAATTAAGCTACCAAAAAACTACTGTTTACCTATAGACATTAAGTATTTAATGGTGTAGTCTGTTAAATCAAGTAGAGATCGTTTGCGATCGATCCTTGAGTGCGAAGCCCAACTGCGGGAAAAAACTCTCTCAATAGTGCCATTGTTGCCATTAGCAAAAATTACTGCCATAGCGAAATGTTATATAGCGGTTCTCAGAAAGATTCGCGGACGTTGTTGGGCTTGGGCCTCTTAGTTTGGGTGGTTATGTAAGCTGTCAGTCATACCTCATCTTTTTGAGAAAGGCTATAGATGTTCGTGGCAAATATTATTGGATTGCATTTGCACTGCTTGCCAGCGCATGACATTAAGTTTTGCGCTCAATTCACCTGAAACTAAAATAACAATAGGAACTCTTCTTAATGTGGTATGAACGTCTAAAAAGTAGAATTTTGTGGTTCTCGGAAAAAAAGACTGGTTCGGCAGGTTTTTCTCTGAAGTCAGCAAACTTCCTGAAATCGTCACTGTTCAAAGCTTTTACTTTCTTTTTTGCAGTAGGTTTAGGCTTGAGCTGGTTAATTCCTCAGCCTGCAATCAGCCAGCCAAAACCAAAAGATGTCGAACTCACCTTAGTTTCCTTTGCTGTTACCAAATCCGCCTACGACAGGATCATTCCCGGCTTTGTAGCGAAGTGGAAACGAGAAAACAACCAGAATGTCAAGTTTAGCCAAAGCTACGGCGGTTCCGGTTCCCAAACTCGCGCTGTGATTGATGGTTTGGAAGCCGATGTCGTACACTTAGCCTTAGCTTTTGATACCGATCGCATCCAACAAGCCGGTTTAATTAAAGCGGGTTGGGAACGAGAAGTGCCAAATAGCGGCATTGTTAGCAAATCAGTCGTAGCATTAGTAGCGCGATCGGGCAATCCTAAAAAAATCCAAGGCTGGGCGGATTTAGCCAAACCGGGTATCAAAGTAATTACTGCTAATCCCAAAACCTCTGGTGTCGCGCGCTGGAACTTCTTAGCTTTGTGGGGTTCGGTAACTCGAAACGGAGGAAACGAACAAGCAGCCCGCAGCTTTGTCACTCAGGTTTATAAAAACGTGCCAGTGCTTCCTAAAGATGCCCGCGAAGCGTCAGATGTCTTCTACAAACAAAACCAAGGGGATGTGCTGATCAACTATGAAAACGAAATTCTGTTGGCGAAACAGAAGGGCGAAACCGAACCTTTCATCATCCCCCAAGTGAATATTTCTATTGACAACCCCGTGGCTGTAGTTGATAAAAACGCAGCCAAACACGGAACTACTAAAGTGGCGGAGGCTTTTGTGAAATATCTTTACACGCCGGAAGCTCAGCAAGAATTTGCTAAAGTGGGTTTTCGGCCTGTTAACTCGACGGTAGCCGGACAATTTAGCAGTCAGTTTGCCAGAGTTGGCAAACTGTTTACAATCAGCGATATGGGTGGCTGGAAGGGGGCGCAAAGCAAGTTCTTTGCTGACGGTGCAATCTTCGATCAAATTGAGAATGGTCTGGGCCGGAGATAATCTAGAGCGAAATTGGGTTAATTAAATTTTCTCCTCGAATGCTCAATAAGTTCAAAAGCAAGTGCGACGATCGCACTTGCTTTTCTCTTTCTCCTGATTTCTTTCTTCTCACAGCCAACAGATGCGGTATGTCGCACCTTTTGACTGCCGTTAAGTAGGTGAGTAGGAATAAACTTAACGATGAGAAAGCATATATCCGCCTACCTACTTAGCAGTTACTTTAAGGCGGGGGTATTGCCTGTAAAATACTCGCTCCCTCCAACATTTGAGACTTTCGGGATCTAGCCACTTCTGGGTGTTCCCAAGACTGTGCAAAGGGCGGAACCACAAACGGACAAGCTTTCCACCCACCCTGTACCGCCACGCCGAGCATCTGGCAGGTTCCGCCCCTGTGTCCGTGCTGCTCGTAATACCGACAGTGCCGACAGCTTAAATTGCCTACATTTACGTTGCT
Source organism: Microcoleus sp. CZ3-B2 (assembly GCF_036705055.1). Lineage (NCBI taxonomy): Bacteria > Bacillati > Cyanobacteriota > Cyanophyceae > Oscillatoriales > Microcoleaceae > Microcoleus > Microcoleus sp. CZ3-B2. The sequence goes on from NZ_JAUBTN010000025.1 coordinate 44,713, forward strand.
CACGGGATTTCTCCAACCGTTTTTGTAATAAAAATATAATAACACCTGTACATCTACCGGAATTATGTACTATAATATATTCTACAATTTAAACTCGATCGCCAATGGGGAATCTGGAACTATCTTCTAGAGTAGAATATGCTCTGTTAGCGCTCTTGGAACTGGCGAGTCAGCACCCGAAGGATTCGCCCCTAACAGTGAACGAAATTACGGCTTCTCAAGAAATACCGGAACGCTATCTAGACCAAATTCTTGCCGTGCTGCGGCGTGCGAGTATCGTCCAGAGTCTGCGGGGTGCTAAAGGCGGTTATTTGCTGGCGAAAGAGCCTTGGCAGATTACTTTGCTAGAGGTGTTTTCGACTCTCGAAGGCGGCGACCGGGGCCCGTTCCAAAAAGTTTCGGAATCTGCAACAATAGAAAAAACTGCGGTGCTAGAAATCTGGCAGGAAGCGAGACAGGCATCTTGGGCGGTGTTGGGAAAATACACATTACAAGATTTGTGCGAACAGCGGGATGTTCGCAAACAAGCAAATCCCATGTACTACATTTAACTGGAGAGAAAATAAGCCATGAAAATTGCTAGAGATGTTACAAAAATAATTGGTAGAACTCCTTTAGTTCAGCTCAATAAAATTCCCCAAGCGGAAGGAGTAGTTGCTCAAATTGTGGTAAAATTGGAAGGAATGAATCCGGCTGCTTCGGTGAAAGATCGGATTGCGGCGAGCATGATTCATGCGGCAGAAGATGCGGGGTTAATTCAACCGGGGAAAACTATTTTAGTAGAACCGACTTCAGGAAATACTGGAATTGCTTTGGCAATGATTGCGGCGGCGAAAGGCTACAGTCTGATTTTAACGATGCCGGATACGATGAGTTTAGAGCGCCGATCGATGTTAAAAGCTTACGGAGCTCAGTTGGAATTAACTCCGGGACATGAAGGGATGTTAAGCGCGATCGCCCGTGCGGAAGAAATTGCAGAAGAAACCCCCAATGCTTTCCTGCTGCAACAGTTTCGCAATCCTGCTAATCCGAAAATTCACCGGGAAACCACGGCCGAGGAAATTTGGGAAGATACAGACGGTAAAGTAGATTTTTTTGTGGCTGGAGTTGGCACCGGCGGTACGATGACTGGAGTTGCTGAGGTAATTAAACAGCGGAAACCGAGTTTTAGGGCGATCGCAGTTGAACCCGCCAGCAGCCCGGTGCTCTCTGGAGGCAAATCTGGTGCTCACAAAATTCAAGGGATTGGCGCAGGATTCATCCCGGAAGTGTTGAAACCAGAGTTAATTGATGAAGTAATTGCAGTTAGCGACGAAGATGCGATCGCCTACAGTCGGCGGCTAGCCAGAGAAGAAGGATTGTTGTCAGGCATCTCAGCAGGTGCGGCTTTGTTTGCCGCAATTCAAGTCGGGAAGCGTCCCGAAAATGCTGGAAAATTGATAGTTTTTGTGCAGCCTTCCTATGGCGAACGCTATCTCAGTACAGTCTTGTTCAAAGACTTAGAACTTCCGACCGTCAGCCAACTTGAAGCATTAATTAGCTATTAAGTAAATCAACCTAATTCAACGTAAAACATCTCGATCCAGGAGGACACGGCCGTGCCGTGTCCCTACCCAGATTAATTGTTGGGACACGGCACTACCGTGTCCTGATTGTGGGTAACATTAACTCCGATGCTACCGGATTTGATATAAAATCTAAAATCCAAAATTGATTGATTTTTCACACTTGGTACAACTTCCAACTCGCCATCGCCAACATTCCGTAAATCGCAAACTTAAGCGGGCGTTGAGGCATAATTTGGCAGAATTTAGCACCTACTAAAACTCCCGGCACCGAACCCAACCAAATTGGCAAAACTAAACTCCAGTTTACTGTTCCGAGGCTGAGGTGTCCCAGAGAGGTAAACATCAACAAAATTGCCGCCTGCGAAATATCCGTACCCACCAATTTTGAAGAATCTAGGCGAAAAAAAGCAATCAGCAACAGTGCAAACATAGCACCCGAAGACACGCTAGTGATTCCCACTAGACATCCTAAAATTGCTGCCGCACTCACAGTACAAATACGACCAGAATTAGTATTTAAATCCCACTCTGGCGGCTGTGGTAATTTCAAATTCGGGACAAATATCTTGAGCAGTAATTGGGTCAGCGATAAAGCGACAATTAGGGCGATCGCTACTCCGAGAAAGCGCAGCAATATGCCATCTAAGTTCTGATTTTCGCTGGATTTGATGTAGTGTAAAATTCCCACGCCCGCCAGCGAACCGGGTACGCTCCCCAAAGCCAGCCACTTAACTACTTGCAAGTCGAGGGTTTTTTGCTGCCAGTGTTTGAAGCCACCAACAACTTTCATTAATGTGGCAGCTACGACATCAGAGCTAATAGCAATTGATGCGGGAACTTGGAAGACAAAAATTAACATTGGGGTGATTAGCGACGCTCCGCCAACTCCGGTCAAACCAACGATAATCCCCACGAAAAAACTGAGAAACGATAGTAATAAGTAGTTCACGGTTATGCCCAAAAACTATGTATTTAAGCGCTGCCAACAACAAATAGATAAATAATCTGGGTGGCTAATGCAACACAGCAACACAGGCAAAAGATAGCTCGCATTTCAATATTTGCCACTATAATCTTTGCTTTTCAATGCTTAAGAATTCAGCGTAGTTAGCTAGAGAATCCTTGGCAAGACTAAGGAAATGCAAATAAATAAAGCCACAAAAATTGTAGTATAAAAGCTCCCTGATTATCTTAAATTTACCTGTGTAACTGATTTAAAATTCTCGATTAATTGATGGTTTAGATTCTGCTTTCTACCTTGAATTTACGAGCGTCACAGGTAAAACAGAGCTGAGTTTAACCGACTGCTGGCTGGAAAAAAAATCGGGAGTATCGAGAACATTAAAATGAATCAATACCACAACGACAATAGTGAAGGCGGTTGAGGAAACTAAACCCGTCAATAACTCTTTTTTGAGGTTTTTTTCCTTCGGTTTGTCTGCAAAAACATCTACAGCCCCGAATTGCATTAACAGAATTCCAGCAATATTGGAAAGCCAGTAGCCGACAATTGTGCAAGGAAACAGTAAATCTGGGGAAAGCCCACTACAGATATACCCAAAGGTGTAGGCAATTGGCAGATTGAAAAATATGTCGTTCCACCAACACAGCGGTGATAGCAAATATCCAATTCCCAGAAGTAACCCGCCTCTGATTTTTTTCAACCAGACTTCCTGAAAGCCCTTAGCTGCTGGCAACTGTTGAGTCAGTTGTCCTGCAAGCTGGTACTCTTGACTGACTTTTTTAGGGTTTTCCACGTTAATATCTCATAACTCGATCGACTTACCGTAGTTTAGCAGCCAAACTGAGTTATGTCTAGTAAGTCAATCGAGTTGCCGTAGTTTATTGCCGATCGCCTAAATCTACTTTGTTTCCGGTACAAAAATATCTATCCGGGAGAGGTTGTTGAGAATACTGGCTGGTGTGTGTTTAGGCTGCGATCGAGAAATTGAAAGCTTCTGGCAAATGCTTGACAGTTTGCAAAAGATATGCGGTATCGATCCCCCAGTAAAATTGCAGGTAAACCAGCAAAAGCCCGATCGCGACTGTCACGCCGAGCAATTTAGGGACTATTTTCGCGACAGTCTCCAGCACTAGGAATGCTGCCCAGATAGCAGCAGCTAAGATGAGAATGGAAGCGATCGCGGCAACTGTATCGCTGTTCATGGTTAACTCCTGTTGACAATCAATCGGGTATTACAAAACTACTTGGGATCAGGGCGGTTGCCAAAATCGAATAAATTACTCCAATTCCCAATAAGCCCACAGCGAAACTGAAAAATAAAACCATGCCGTCTGGTGGCTCGTAGGTATCGTGGTCAATTTGGTGGCGAACGGTGAAGTAGTGCACAGTTGAGATGAAGACTGTCGTCAAACCTACTAGAGAGAAGATTAAACCCAACTTCCACCCCATCGCGTGACGGTACTGTACGGGGAGTTGGACGACGCGAAGTCGGACGATGACGACGCCAAAACCCATGAGTGCGATCGCTACCCGCATCCATGCTAAGAAGGTGCGTTCGTTTGCCGATCGGTCGATCGCCCGCGACAGATTGGGCTGCTTTGGTTTCTCATCATCTACTTGCATCGGTTGGAACGATAATTGCACGCGATCGAACTCTTTAATATTCATCTTAAACGACCACCATTATTCAGGTGCCATCAAACCTTCTAAGCTAGAAGGAACGGTGAACATATAATAAATTACCCCAGTCCCTAGGATGGCGATCGCTAAGCTGAAAAGAATTACCCAGCGATCCGTAGGTTCATAACTATCGTAATCGATATCGTGGCGGACACCGAAGTAGTGCTTAGTTGAGAATAACACCGTCAGCAAACCCACTGCTGAAAAGAGCAAACCCAACTTCCAACCATTGCCGGGAGTTGGCAGCAGAGGGGCATGGAAGGCGCGAATACGCACAATAACTACGCCAAAACCCATCAGCGATATTGCTGTCCGCATCCAGGCTAAATAAGTACGCTCGTTTGCCAAGTGATCCCGCACCCGCGACGGATTTGGTCGCCTAATCTTTTCTGTATTTAATTTCGTAGATTTCCAATTTAATAGCATAGATTAACCTTTTAATATTAACTCCAAATATGAACGCCAACTGATATATTTTACCTGGGAGGATTATCCGCCGGGATAGATACCCGGCGGGTTCTTGCATTCCAACAGGCTTTAAACAACTGATCGCACTACAACTTCACCAAAACTAATCATTTTCCTCAGTAGGTGCGTTGGGAACCTGCGTATCTATGTAAGCCTGAGTCACGTCAGGAACAAACCAATTCGCATCCCCAGACTTGAAAACTTTAGCAGTAGGAACGTTGAATTCTACAGCCGCCGTATCGGGATTAGCTGTCGCTACAAATTGAGTTCCGTCAACTATCTTAATAGCTACACCGCCGGTCAATGCTTCTGAAGGTTGATCTGTAGTTCTTAAATCGGTTGCTTTGATATCGCTGGGTAGATAAATTCCATCGCAATCCCATTTATGTTCAGTTGTTTGGCCGTCAGCTAGAAAATAAAGGGCATTATCGTAAGTAGAAGAAGCGGCTTTTTTGCCTTTCGGGCCGTAGACAGCCAGGGTTTTTCCTGTCTCGTTGCGGCACTGACCCCAAGGTTTTCCCGTTTCTAAAGTGTATTTTTGAAACTCCAATTGAGCGATTTTTTGCTGAAGTTGCTCAGGGGTATAAGTCTGGGCGGTATCGGGTGCATCTTTCGCTGTCCTGAGAGTGTTTAGAGCTTGAGTCACCTCTATGTAGTCGGGATTGCTCGCATATTTCGGCGTTTTTGGAGCGCCCGCCCAGGAGGGGGAAACGAATACTAAATTGGCGGTCATTACCAAGAGCACTAAAACAAATTTGAAGATTTTCACAATTTTTGTCCTTTTCTAGATTGTCAGGTTTTTTTCAACTTTCTGTTTGCTTGCTATCTTAAGACTTAGGCAAAAACGAACTCTCTTTAACTGGTGAGCCTGAGAAACCAAATTTGGCAGAATCGAAAAATCTGGTTTTTTAGGATTAGACCTATTGTCAAAGTCTATCGGCGTGGGGTAGTGGCAAAGTGTTCGGGCGATATTTTAAGGATTCCTCCTCAAGTTTTTAGCTGAGTTGGATTCACCACTACATAATTTATTGAAAAGACAGGTATATTCTTGCCTAAGTCTGGCAACTTGCTAGCTCACAAAATGGCTTGAAATTTCGTAAAAATTCGAGGCTAAATTAGTTTGAAGCTGCTTTTAGCTCGGTTAATTAGTTCATTATTAACTTAGCATATTTGGTGATATATGGCAAGTGATTTAGACACCATTTTAAGAAAACAATTGGTAAGGTAAAAATGATGAGTTGTAAATTATGAACATCGGAAAAATTATCTACCTAGAGAGGGATGTAAGTAGCGGAACCGAGGCTAATTCTTAGTTAGATTGAAATGGCGGGAGCAGCCGATAACTACCGCTTTCAATCAGGATGAATATTCCCAAGCCAATCAATACAAAAGGGACAGCAGCCTTGGTATAGCGAGTCAAAATAGGGGCGATCGCCCTGTGGCGAGTTAACCGGTAAGCGGCATAAGACCAAACACCTACCATCACCGAGAAAACCGCCAAAATCACCACCAAGCTCGGCAAATCGCTGCTAGCAAACAGCGGCAAATAAATGCCGATGTTGTCTCCCCCGTTGGCGACAGTAACAGCAGCCACATTCAAAGTTTGGGGGTTGAAAAGAGTTGCTAGTTTTGACACAGGTGAATTAGATTTGCGGTTAAATTCACCCGATACCGCTTGTATATCATTTTCCTGATTTTCTCTCTTGACTAAGTGAGTGATGCCGATCGCGATCGGAACCAAACCCAGCAAGCCAATCCAAGCTTTCGGCACAATTAAGCCGCCAAAAAAACCGGGCAAACTAGCAGCGATGAGTGCTGCAAATCCGAGGTACTTACCAACAAAGATATGCCGGGGGCGGAAAGTATCATTTACCTGGGCGAAGAACAGCATCGAAATCACCATATCGTCGATATTGGTTGCGGCAAAAGATGTAATTCCGGCAATAATCGCTGCTGCAATCCAACTCATGTGCTGTCCCTTAAACTTTTCTAAACTTCGGGTTCGCTGGCGTTACTTCTGGTCATAGTTATCAGACAAAAGCCGCAACCAACTAAAGATATTATACTTAAAGTTGGACTAGCCAGAGTGCCGCTTTTCACCAGAATCGCCATGCCCAATCCGATCAAGACAAAAGGCACAAGCTGATTTCCGTAGCGAGTCAGAGTATCTGCGATCGCCTTCATCTGAATTAACCGATAAGCAGCATAGCACCAAACGCCCACCAGCGAGAAGAATACGCCGAGAATCACCGCTAGACTTTCTAAAGTATTGCTAGCAAACAGCGGCATATATATCCCGATATTGTCACCTCCATTTGCTACCGTTACCGCTGCTACGCTGTAAGTTTGAGGAGACAGAAAACTTCTCAAAAAAGAGTTATCAGATTGCTCTAATTCTGACTCAACTTCCGAATCGTCAGTTTCTGGATTCAGCAAGCGGCTAAGCCCGATCGCAATTGGCAGCAAACCCAGCATTCCAATCCAATCTGGTGGAAAGATTAAGCTGCCAAAAAAACCCGGAAGGCTAACAAAAACCAGTGCTGTAAAGCCTAGATACTGACCCGCAACAATGTGTCGCCGCAGGAATGCTGCATTCACCTGCGAGAAAAACAGCAGCAGGATCAGAATATCGTCAAGGTTCGTAGCCGTAAAAGCCGTCACACCAGTGGAAATTGCTATCATTAATTCGTTCATTTCTATTCTTTCCTCAATTTATGTACTTTGTGTTTACTTCTGACTTATACATCTCTAGGCTTCAGAGGCCTTCTACCTTGGGAAAATAAACTAATCAAAGCCCTGATTGTCGATCGATACTGCATTCAATCGAACACCGCCGTAAATTGGATTTTCTTCGTCGAACTTGGAATGAATTGCGTCAATACCTTGCTCCATCGAACCCACAAGTTCAGGAGAGCGCAGTCGCTGCAAGATAAACCATCCGCAAGTAGCAACCAAATACATGAAGAACAAGTAAGGAAACGCATCGTAAGGAGCTTCTGGAACTGGGAACATAGTGCTACCGGGAATGCCCACGCTGCCGGCAATTGGAATCATCATAAATGCGATCGCCACAACCGAGCACACCACATCCTGCAGGCGCAATTTACGAATTTTGTGCAGGTAAACTGGAGCCGCGATCGAAATCAAGATGTACACCGTTAAAAATCCGTAGCTGCAAATTGCCCCCAAATAACCCATGCAATCGAACAGTTTGATGTGAAACATAGACATCACAGCAGGCACAAGAAATGTCAGAAATGTACACATCGTTACTGCAACATGGGGAGTTTTATTAGATGAATGCGCTACACCTAATGAAGAGTGAAACAAACCGTGGCGCGCCATCATATAAAACACTCTCGCCGCTGGATTGATGCTGCCGAGGACGCAAGCAAAAAAGCTAAATAAAGCGCCGAAAGCCACTAATTGTCCCAGCCAACCCATGCCCACTTGTTGCGCCAGAAAAGTTAGAGGTTCTTCAGTATTAGTGATTGAAACTCCAGTCCCGCTAAAACCCAAAATCTCAATGTAGGTCATTAAAATGAAGAATAACCCTGCCATGACAGCACTGCCCATGACAGCTCTGGGGATATTTTTTAGAGGTTTTTTCGCTTCGTCGCCCAGAGATGTAGCACTTTCAAAACCAGAGAAAGCAAACATTACTAATACAAGTCCCGTCGCTATGTTCCCCGGAGTTACGCCTTGCAAAGTTAATTGGGACATATCCAAAGCAAAACCTTTGTGCGCCCAGATGATAATTCCTAAAACTGAAATCATTAAAATGGAAACTCCCTCCAGCCACAGCATCGCCATAGCAGAGAGTTGGATATCTTTGTAACCTGCATACCAAGCAACCCCGGCCCCGATCGATAACAGCGTAATCGGTGACGGATGGATGCCTAAATGACCGATGAAAGTACCCGTAAAGTTGGCAAAACCACACAAAACGGCCATCGCAGTAAATAGATAAGCGAGTACCAAACTCCAGCCGCAAATTACGCCGGCAGTAGGGCCAAGTCCTTTAACAATGTAAGAATAAAGAGAACCAGCAGAAGCCGATCGACTCGCAAATTGGTTGATATTGATGCTGACAAATACTAGGCCGATCAAGCCGATGAGAAAACTCAGCCAAGCCCCGTTACCCGAAAGGGCGACAATTAAGCCTATATTAGATGCTGGTATAGTTGTAGGTGCAATGACGGCAAAGGATTGAGCTAAAACCTCACCGAAGGAGAGGCAGTCCGGCTTTAAGCCGTGGGCACTCTGATTTTTTTGCGTTTTCTTGGTCATTTATCTTCTCTCTTTTTGTCGATCGACTTTTGGCGATCGGCTTAAATTTGTCGGTTATGCTTCAGAGTCGGGCCCTGCTCTCGAAGCTTAATTAGAAGCGTAATCCCCTTTTCGGGTAGAATCAAATGTTGTTTTTTATTGAATTAATAAGTGCAAGTGATGCAGTGGCCCGGAAAAAGAACTGTTGGCGGTACGGGAGCGATCGGCCGCCAACAGCTCAAACCCTTGAGGTTAAAAGGAATATTCAATTAACTGCTGACAACCGTTATTTTTTGGGAATTCCAACCTGTACAATAGAGTCGATCGACAAGTTCTGGTCAAAGTTTAGCGGCAATAGATTTTAGTCTCAAAAAATAACTGTATTTACTAAAGAGGGAAGGAAGAATGGCCGGAATGACGCTAGACCAACTGCGAGTTTTTCTAGCTGTAGCGGAACACCTGCACTTCAGCCGGGCTGCGGAGGAACTTTACATTACCCAACCCGCTGTCAGCGCCGCAATTCAAAACTTAGAGGAGCAGTACGGAGTAAAATTTTTTCACCGCATCGGTCGCCGCATCGAAATCACAGAAGCTGGGAAGTTGCTGCAAATCGAAACGCAGAAAATTCTCGACCAAGTTGCTTTGACTGAGAGAGGATTGCGAGAATTAAACGACTTGCAGCGAGGAGATTTTAATTTGGGATCCAGTTTGACAATTGGCAACTACTGGTTGCCAGAAAAACTTTGCTATTTTAAACAAAAGTACCCCGGTATAACTGTAAATTGTACCCTCGCCAATGCAGATGAGATTTGCATGGGGACGGCGACAGGAATTTTTGATTTAGGTTTGGTGACGGGAGACATTAAACCCGCGCTTGGGATTACTCTAGAACAAGAAATTGTAGGTAGCGAGCGCTTGCTGATTGTGGTTGGCAAATCCCACCCTTGGTTTGAGCGAGTCAAAATTAGTTTAACTGAAATTGCGACAACTGATTGGGTGATGCGAGAACCAGGTTCGGGAACTCAGCAAATGTTTGAACAATCTTTGCAAAGTTGGGGCATAAATCCTACTGACTTGAATGCTATTTTAGTTTTGAACAGTAGCGAAATGGTAAAAGCCGTGGTAGAAAGTGGCGCTGCGGCAGCCGCTATTCCTGAATTAATGGTAAAGAAAGAACTACAGTTGGCGACACTGCGATCTCTTCAACTTGTAGATTTTAGAGAAATTTCTCAGCCGACTGTGGAAATAGTTAAACCAGTTTTAAAAGTGAAGCACAGGCAACGTTTTCAAACTGGAATTAGTAAAGCCTTTGAACGGATATTAACTGAATTTGCTAGTAATTGGTAAGATCCCCGTAGGGACACCGCACGGTGTCCTTCTTCGTGTCAACTTAAGCCGAAAGCCTTGATAAATCTCGTTTTTACCCCAGTCTAGATCCCCCTAAATCCCCCGGATAGTCGGGGGACTTTGAGAATACTCCTGTCCCCCCCCGACTATCCGGGGGGCTAGGGGGGATCTTGGCCTAATCGTCAGACAGTAGACTGGTACTACATTTGATGTTAAATTGACACCTATGGACACTCCAAAAGCCGTGTCCTTACAGCACTTAATTACGGCTGTTCAATAGTTTGCTCAAATCCAATATATTTTTACTGCCATCACCAACTATCAGCGGCAATTTCCCATTCCATTTTTCGATAGCTTGTCTTTCCAACAATTCCGCAGTCAAATTGTCCCGCAGCAACCTTTGCACTTCGGCTTCTCCCTTGGCTAAATTCACCTTAGCCTCCGCCTCTTTTACTGCCTTCAGCGCTAAAAACTCTCCTCTTTTTGCTTCCTGTTCGGCAATTTGTTTCGCTTCGACTGCATCGCTAAACCGCTCAGAAAAGTGAACGTGTACTAAAGAAATATCGTCAACGGCAATGTGATATGTAACCAGTCTCAAGGTCAAAAAATTATCTACTGCGGCTTTAACTTCTCCCCGTTTAGTAATAATTTCTTCAGCCGTGTATTTTGCCATGACTGCTTTTAAGACTTCTTCAACTGCCGGATATATAATGCGATCTACCACTGCTTTTTCGTCACCTATTTGTTGAAAAATTGCATTGGCTTCGGCTGGGATAATGTGCCAGTTGAGCGCTACATCCGTGAAAACATCTTGTAAATCTTTTGAAGAAGCTTCAGCGGAACTTTCCTGTTTCTGCACTCGCACGCTCAACTTTTCTACAGTATAAACTATGGGGACTATTACGTGAATTCCTTCTCCGAGTACCTGTTCTTGCACTTTACCAAACTGCATCATCACGCCGCGTTCTCCAGCGTTGACTATGACAAAAAACTTGGACATAATAGCTAAAAATATTATTACTATAGTTAGTTGGATAGCTAAGTAAACATCCTTATCTCTTTTATCCTTATCTTTTTTATTTTTTGATTTGAGTGAGTTAACTTTTTTGCTGGATTTGACAACCATATTCCACCCCCATCGTACTTGATTATAGGACAAAGATTGACAACACCGCTGCTCTATTTGCCTGCCTCCAGCAACTTTTCAAAATCCGCAGCCGGCACAGGAGGACTGAATAAATATCCTTGCATGGCATCGCACTCGTAGCGCCACAGAAAATCTTTTTCGGCTTCAGTTTCAACTCCTTCGGCAATTACCTCAAGACAGAGGCTGTGCGCCATTTCAATAATAGCTTTGACAATCGCTGCATTTGTGCAACCGTCGGCGATATTGCTGATGAAACAGCGATCGATCTTTAAAACATCAAAGGGGTATTGCGTCAGATAGCTTAAAGAAGAATAGCCAGTGCCGAAATCGTCAATAGAGATAGAAACTCCCAAATCTTTCAATTGTTGCAAAGTGGCGATCGCACCTTCGGCATCCTCCACCATCAAACTTTCGGTCAGCTCTAATTCCAAACTGCTCGGTGCTAAACCAATTTCTGCTAAAATTTCGGCAACTCTGCTGCTGAGTTCTGGTTGGTGAAATTGGGCGGGCGACAGATTCACCGCTACCTGCTGCAAGGAAAAACCAGCATTTTGCCAAACCTGTATTTGTCTGCAAGCTGTCTGCAAAACCCACTCGCCCAACTGTACGATGAAGCCAGTTGCTTCGGCATCAGGAATAAATTCGGCGGGCGAAATCAACCCTTTTTCGGGATGCAGCCAGCGCACCAAAGCTTCGGCGCTGATAATTTTTCCAGTCTGAACATTGACCTGCGGCTGATAGTAAACTTGGAATTCTTCTCGTTCCAAGGCTGCACGCAAACTTGTTTCTATCCGATCTAATTTGTCGGAGGCATCTGGGAGTAATGGGTTGCTTTGCGATCGCAAATTATGCTGCTGTTCGGCAAAAGCTGCTTGTTTTTTCAAGCGGCTGGATATCGCACCCACAAGCTCAGCTTTAGTAAAAGGTTTTGTGAGGTAATCATCTGCTCCCAATTCCATACCTTGCCGCATTTCAGAACGTTCGGCTTTACCTGTCAGGAAAACAAAAGGTACTGTAGCAGTAACAGGGTGCGATCGCAAGGCCACCAGCACCCCGTACCCGTCAAGTTCCGGCATCATCACATCGCAAAGAATCACGTCGGGAAGACTTGACACCGCGGCATTTAAACCCAGCGCCCCATTTTCTGCACCCGTCACGTCGAAACCTTCGGCTTTGAGGAGTTTGAGAATATTCTCTCGAATTACTCGATCGTCCTCAATCACTAGAATTTTTTTCATATGTCATTCCCTGAAAGCGATATAATTGAACGGCGTGGCTTCGCGCGATCGCCGTGGCAATAACTGAAAATGCACAGCTCGATCGGCACAGCCGAATATTTTCCGACATAAATAGCAGACGCCCCTGAAAAACACTAATTTTTAAAGGACAACTAGATTGATGTTTCTCTGGTTACTTAGCGCCGTCCGTATTATTACGAGGTAAAGCAAGAAATCTCTCAACTAATTCTAGGCGATCGACAGTTAGCATCGCTCTAAATAACTGCTAAACTGGTTGTGCTGCAGGAGCGATCGGCTGCAAACAATCTCAGCCTATAGCAGTTGCCCAAACAAACGCAACTGCAAGCAACTAGAAAACCCTTGCAGAGTAAGTATTGCCTCATTATTTAGTGTAAAATCTAGAATCTCAAACTTGTACGATCGCAAAGCCGAAGTATCTAAAATCTCAAATCTAAAATGACATTACCTAGTGGATTCCCTCAGCCGGCACAGATTGGTGTCATAGAAGTTAAGCAATATCCTCAGTACCGCGCTGTCACCTACACCCACGCAGGCGATTTGCGACAAGCTACAGGAATCGCCTTCAATCCCTTGTTTGAACACATCAGCAACAATCAAATTGCGATGACAACGCCAGTAGAAGCACGCTACACGGAAACTTCCGAGCAAATCGATACAGTTCCGGTTGCAGAAGTTTCCTTCCTCTACCCGGCACCAAATATCGCCCCCAGCAGCGTTAACTCTGCTGTGGAAGTCACCGATACTTCACCGATGACAGTTGTCAGCATCGGCGCGCGGGGGGCTTACACTTGGGAAAGTTACGAAAATAACCTCCAGAAACTCAAAGATTGGCTTCAAGAACATCCCGAATACGAAATAGTCGGGCCACCGCGCCGCTTTTTTTACAATTCCCCGATGACGGCCGAAGCCACTAAAATCAGCGAGGTGCAAATTCCGATCCAACGCCGCTGACGTGAACGACCAATTCGCGAATGTTACCGCGCTGGCGGTGTTCCCAGAGATAAATTCCCTGCCAAGTTCCTAACAATAATCTACCGCGCGCGATCGGGATTTGTTCAGAAGTATGAGTCAGCGCAGTGCGAATGTGCGCCGGCATATCGTCTGGGCCTTCCGCATCGTGAATGTAATTCGGGCCCTCCGGTACAAGTTTAGCCAAAAAGTTAGCCAAATCCTTAAGTACATCGGGGTCAGCATTTTCTTGAATCACCAAGCTAGCAGAAGTGTGGCGCAAAAACAAGCTACAAAGTCCTGTTTCAATACCCGAATTCGCCACCGCATCTTCTATCTTAGGAGTGATGTTGCACAGAGACTTCCCTGTAGTTTGAATTCTGAGTATTTGTTGGTGATGAAGCATTCGATTTTAGATTTTAGATTTGAGATTTTAGACCAAATTAGACTTGCATTGCATTCAATCGCTTTCCGCTCAGGAAAATATCTGCGTTAATCTGCCTTAATCTGCGGTGGAATCAATCAAAGATGTATCCATTGGGATTTGAGATCGTAAATCAGCATCATCCTAATCCCGATCTTTAAAATAGTCTACAACAGCTTGGGCGAGATCCTCAGTACCATTTTTATCCAACTTATCCGACAAACGCGGCGGATGCAGCGGCTGTCGCAAAAACTCCCAATCCCCCTCAAAAAACTCCGCCGCCGTCACCACTTGATGTTCCGCATAATTTTTCAGCCACTCCAACAACACCTGAGCTTCCGCAAAACCTTCTCTCATAATAGAAACAACAGGTATTTCTAAGCGCAAAGCTTCCGAAAAAGTGCTGTATCCCGGTTTAGAAACCAAGCGCCCGCAGACAGGCATCAGATCCACCGGACGCGGTAAAATCGGGAAAGATTGTGCAAATTCTGAATTTTTGACTTTAATCAAATTCGGCAAATTGGGAGCCGCCGCATCAAAAGTAATAAATTGCCAATCGCTAAATAACTGTAAATTTTGATAAGGAATTGCTTCTAAACCCAAGCCACCAAAAGTCAGCAATACAGTTTTTTCCAGCGGTGATTTAATGCCGAATACTTCCCGAATTTCATCGTTACTGTAGCGAGGATTGCCGCCCGTCAAGCCGACATCTTGAATATTCGGGAAAGCTGGCATCGGTTCGTGCAAAGGCAGGCGAAAAAGCCGATCGCACTTTCCGAAACATTCACCAATCCAATCAGCCATTTCTACAAACTCCCCGCCCCAATCTCGATAGATAAAATCCCAGCCAAAATTGCTCATCATCCAGCAAGGAACCCCAGCAGATGCCGCCATTCGCGCAGCCAAAGGAGGAATATCTGCCAACACCAAACCCACCCGATTTTGCTTGATAAAATTAACTTCGCCCGCAATTATCGAATTTTGGTTTTTCCGAATTTCCCGCAACTTTTCCAGCGTGGCCTCTTTGTCCATATGCAAACTATCAGCTTGCACAACTCCCACATCAAAAGCGCGGGGACGGAGGATAAAGTCGCCAGTAATGTAACATTCTAGCAGCCACCGAGGTGCGGTTGTGGTGATAATTAGTAAAATATCTGGATTTAATTCTTGAATTTTTGCAGCTACGGAGGAAACTCGGACAGCGTGACCAAATCCGTGATTGGTGATGGCAATATATAATGTTGGTCGAGACATTGATAATAGGGAATAGGGAATAGGGAATGGGGCATCGCGCGTCGGGAACTGCGGTAGAGACTCGAAGGCAAAAAGGCCAAGCTTCAAGCGACGCACAACGAACAATGATACAATTAAGCACTAATGACTAAGCTATTCTGCATTTAAATTGTATATTCCGGGCGGTGCTGCGGAGCAAGAACCCAGGAGAATTTTATTATTTCTTTAGATCCAATTTAAATGCTAAGTAGCTGATGTTACCGATTGATATGATGTCCGATAGTTGTATAGGCACTGAAAATGTAAAAACTCATCAATCGGACGCGCCATCAGACCAAACAGGCAATTGATTAATCTTATCCAGCGTAATATCTACATACTTTTCACCGTTACTTGCCCGATCTTCCCCAAAATATCCCTCATCGCCGTCGTGCTTTTGAGGGCCGCTGACAGCTTCTGCGTAGCGTCCTTGTAAACGAGCTTGATTGAACGGGGAAGTCGCGAACCAGTACCAGCGAGTCGGAAAAACTATGCCGCCAATATCCTCAATTGAATCGCGAGTGCCGCGCAAATGGAAAACGCGATCGGCTTCTGCAAAACCATTTTCTCCCGAAAACACGCCCCCAACTGAAATAACAGTAATTTCTGCTTTCAGCCATTCTTTAAGATAGGGAGTAGCACCCAAAGCAACTTGTGCGCCGCCGCTAGTGCCAATTAAAATAACTTGCAAAGGTTTTTGAGGATTAGCTGAAATCGGAGATTGAGCATTCATTCGCTCGATAATTGCATGAGCAATTCCCTGATTGTATGCAAAACCGTAGCGATAATCCAGAGAAATGGCAAACCTCCAAAGATTGCGAATTTTGATGAATATATCCGCCCCAATCGGCCCACTTTTTGCCTGTGCTGCAAACCGCCAAAAAGGAGCTAGCCAGCGCTGTCCGCCTAAACTTTTGTTAGAAGCTGAATAAGGAAAAATATCCCCCACGGCTACGCACTGCGGGTGACTTTCAACTAAATGTTTGAGAAAAAATGCTTCTCCCGGTGTTAGTTCGTCCCCCGAAAAATCGCCAACTCCCGGCAAAAAGATGATATAACAATTGCTCGGCGAAGACTTGCGCGCTTGCGGGCTGCTGTCGTTCGGGGGCAATATCTCCGGCGAATTTTTCTTGAAACCCAAAGTTTCGGCACTTTGACCCAGCCACCATATAACAGTTCCCACTGGCGAAAGAATCCCCCAAACTAGCAGGATTAGAGCTGCGATGAGCAACAAATTTAAACTTCCTCCACGCAGCCACGCAAATATCTGCAAAATCAATCTTAGCATTTAATAAAATCTGGTAGAATGCCTGTTAATTACCTAATTATGTAGAAATATTTTGGTGATTTTGCTGTATTAGAGCTTATTTTGTCCTAGTTGTCAACTATCTTGAGGAGCAGGAGTTAAAGGTGAGGGGAGAAGATTCAATTGCAGGTTTGCGAAGAACGCTTTGGAACGCACTTTCTTTGAACAGCAACTTTTACGAAAAAACTCCCTACACTGCCAGAACGAAGCGGATAGCTTTAACGATTGTAATTTTAGCAGCGGTGTCCCGCGTTTTTGGCAGTGCCGTCATTTTGTTAATCAATCGAACTGAGCTATCCGTGTTATTGTTAGCACTTTGGATAGATGCTTTGGCACTGGTGGGGGGTTATTATTTTTGGACTTTCACTATCTTTAAAATTGGGCAGTGGCTGAAACCAGGTCATGTAAGTTATGGGGAGTTGTTGGTTCCGATCGGATTTGCTTACGCCCCCCAAGTGCTGAATTTTTTAACGTTAATTCCCTTGCTGGGAGAAGGGATAGAGCGGATATTAGCTGTGTGGAGCTTGCTATCTGTAATTGTGGCGGTTCGCCAAGGTTTGGATATTAAAACTCGCTGGGCGGTGTTCATCGGTTTTGCGGGTTGGCCGCTGATTCAAATTGCGATCGGGCTTGTAAAAGTTATTAAACAGTTGCTTCCACAATGGCTTTAAAATCGGGAAATTGTCATGGGTGAAAGGCAAAAAATACCAGAAAATTTCACGGTTTTAAGTTTCGATCGCAGATTTTGCAAGTGGCGATTAATGGCAATTTCAAAATGCAGCTAATTTTACAAGAAAGGTAGAGGGCAGGAGGCAGAAGGCAGGAGGTAAAAACTATTAATTAAAACTTTAGTTGTGAGTTTAAAGCTCAGTAAAATAAATAATTATACTGAGAATGCTGGCAGCGAGGTGTACAATGTCCTTGTTTCAATCTCCCTCTTTTAAGGGTGAGTTCATAAAAGCCTCCTGCCTCCTTCCTTCTGCCTTCTGAAAATGGCGATCGCCCCTAAGCCCCTTAACCTGTTGATTCCTGCACGCACTAAGCCCAAAGAAACCGGGCTTTTTACCAAATCTACAGGCTGCAACGAAGGATTTTAGTTAAAAAAAACGGTTTTTGACCGCCAGCGGGCAAGTCAAACTGTTAAAATAAAATTGCTTTGGGGTGCAATACTTTTGCTCAAAGTATGTAATTTGAAACAAAAGCATTCCCCGATCGCCTCAAGCAACATTGTCGATAGCTCGCTTTAAGAGAATGCTTGACAGGGGAACGGCAACACAGTAGATTAGGAGATGAGTGATATGGTGATTGATAAGATTAATTTGCCTTGGCACAGTTCGATCGCACAACCAGACGGCAAACACACCCCAACTATTCGGCTCTCCCCACTGTCCGCCTCCTCTTAGTAGCGATACATTGAATAAAAGGAAATACACAAAAATTTACATATATAATTTGTGTAATGCTCCAAATCGCTCCTCACCAGCAGCGATACAACCCTCGCCAAGACAGTAGGATAGAAAAAATATGTTTGAACGCTTTACAGAACAAGCCATTAAAGCAATCATGCTAGCCCAAGAGGAAGCGCGGCGCCTCGGCCACAATTTTGTAGGCACCGAGCAAATTCTCTTAGGACTCGTCGGCGAAGGCACTGGCATCGCTGCAAAAGTATTACTGGATATGGGCCTCAACTTGAAAGAGGCGCGCAATGAAATCGAAAATATTATCGGTAGAGGTTCCGGGTTCCTCCCGCCGGAAATTCCGTTTACCCCCCGCGTCAAGCGCATTTTTGAGACGGCGCTGAACGAAGCGCGACAGTTAGGACACAATTACATCGGCACAGAGCACATCCTGCTGGGGCTGATCCAAGACGATGAAGGGGTGGCGGCGAAGGTGCTGCAAAACCTGGGAATCGATCGCCAGAGAGTCCGCACGCAGGTAATTCGTGCAGTGGGAGAAGTCGCGGCGGTATCTGGAGGCCGGGGGGATAGCGGCGATCGCAAAATCCCGACTTTAGAAGAATTCGGCACAAACTTAACCAAGCTAGCAGCCAGCGGCAAACTCGATCCCGTGGTGGGCCGCGAAAATGAAATCGAGCGCGTGATCCAAGTGCTCGGCCGCCGCACGAAGAACAATCCTGTGCTCGTAGGCGAACCGGGAGTAGGCAAAACAGCCCTCGCCGAAGGCCTCGCCCAGCGCATTGTGAACAGAAACGTCCCGGAAATTTTAGAAGACAAACAAGTAATCAGCCTCGATATGGGTTCGCTGATTGCTGGGACAAAATTCCGAGGCGAATTTGAAGAACGGCTGACGAAAATCATGGCCGAAATTCGCGCAGCAGGCAATATCATTCTGGTAATTGATGAAATTCATACCTTAGTTGGTGCAGGCGCGATTCAAGGTAGCATGGACGCTTCCAATATGCTCAAACCAGCCCTGGCGCGAGGCGAATTGCAGTGTGTGGGCGCGACAACCTTGGATGAATACCGCAAGCATATCGAGCGCGATGCAGCCCTAGAACGCCGCTTCCAACCGATTAAAATCGGCGAACCAAGCGTGGCTGAAACAATAGAAATATTGTACGGTTTGCGATCGGCCTACGAACAGCACCACAGACTGACAATTTCCGACGAAGCTTTAGAAGCAGCGGCTACACTGTCAGACAGGTATATTAACGATAGATTCTTGCCAGACAAGGCGATCGACTTAATTGACGAAGCAGGTTCCCGCGTCCGCGTGATGAACTCGCAAACCCCGCCCGAAGTTAAAGAACTCAAGAAACAACTGCCGGCGGTAACAAAAGAAAAAGATGCAGCAGTGCGCGAGCAAGACTTCGACAAAGCAGGCAAATTGCGCGATCGCGAATTAGAAATCGAAGCCGAAATCGCCGAAGCTACGATCAACAAAAGCCAGATCAAAACCTCTCCCACAGTCACCGAAGAAGACATCGCCCACATTGTGGCTAATTGGACGGGAGTACCTGTTAGCAAGCTGACCGAATCGGAATCGGAATTGCTGCTGCACATGGAAGACACCTTGCACCAGCGCTTGATCGGCCAAGAAGAAGCTGTCAGCGCAGTTTCTCGGGCGATCCGCCGCGCGCGGGTTGGCTTGAAAAATCCCAATCGCCCGATCGCCAGTTTCATCTTTTCTGGGCCCACAGGCGTAGGCAAAACCGAACTGACAAAAGCCTTAGCTTCCTATTTCTTCGGTTCCGAAGAAGCGATGATTCGGTTAGATATGTCCGAGTTTATGGAACGCCACACAGTTTCTAAACTCATCGGTTCGCCTCCGGGTTACGTCGGCTACGACGAAGGCGGCCAACTCACAGAAGCAGTGCGCCGCCGTCCTTACACAGTAGTCTTGTTCGACGAAATCGAAAAAGCTCACCCCGATGTCTTCAACATGATGCTGCAAATCTTGGAAGACGGCCGTTTGACAGATGCCAAAGGTCGGACAGTAGACTTCAAGAATACGCTGCTGATCATGACATCAAACATCGGTTCGAGGGTGATTGAAAAAGGCGGCGGCGGTCTCGGTTTCGAGTTTGCCGAAACGGCTTCAGACGCGCAGTACAACCGCGTTCGCAGCTTGGTAAACGAAGAATTGAAACAGTTCTTCCGTCCCGAATTTATCAACCGCTTGGATGAGATTATCGTCTTCCGCCAGTTGAACAAGGCAGAAGTCAAGCAGATTGCGGACATCATGTTGCAGCAAGTCTTCGGCCGCTTAACCGAACAGGGTATTACTTTGTCGGTGACAGACAAGTTCAAGGACTTGTTGGTTACAGAAGGCTACAATCCCAGCTACGGTGCTCGACCATTGCGCCGCGCCATCATGCGGTTGTTGGAAGATGTACTGGCTGAGGAAATGCTGTCTGGGAAGCTGAAAGAAGGCCAAAGTGCGATCGTAGATGTGGATGAAAACGGTCAGGTGAAGGTATTGCCGAGTGGCGAATCTGAACCCAGATTGCCGGAATTCGCTTTAAGCCATTAAGTGCGATGACACGCGGATAAATAACGTCTGATTAAAAACCCGGTTTCTTGGAGAAACCGGGTTTTTAATTAAATAATACCAGTTAAAAAAAAGAATGCAGCAACAGTAACTGTAGGGTGCGGATACATCAACAATTCTCAAAAAAAGCGGCAATCTGATAGCGACGCACCTTATTTTTGTCAATATGTCAACAAACAAATCCAACATTTTATTGCCAATAAAAAAGCTTGCTAAAAAAAATTGGCTGGCTTTTTGATTCATTGAACCTACCAGGTGCGTCGCTATTAAATTAGCCGTCTTTCTTAAAGATTGTGGATAGCGACACACCCTAGGGAAGACTGCTGTATGAGTGTTGAAAATTGGCATTTACATCATATTAAATGAACAAACTAGGCGACACTTTAAAATAATCGCCGAGTGCCTTAGCTTGTGCTTTGCTAATTGCCCGCTTGCCATTAACAACGTCAGACACTACGCCACTCGATCCAATGATGCCCACTCTCGTCAGCTTGACGGGTGCCGCTGGCTTCCATGATGTGTTGCAAAATCTCGTGAGGTTCGGATTTGTCGATCGGATAATTTTGGGCCTCGTAAACTTCAATGAGCGTTACCAATAAGTTGTGTAAAGCTTTTTCTTCGGGAGTACGGTTTTTGGCGAACGTCAGCCCCTCTGCGACTGCTAGGAGGCGATCGTATTCTTGCTCGGCGATCGCCCGTGGAGCGACTTCTGCCAGCAAATTGCTATAATTAGCTCGATCGAAAGTAAGGGTCATTTTTCGATTTGTCCTTGTCGTATAAAGATGTCATAGATTCCTGCTGCTAAATAAGTGGTTAAACGTTTAGTCATCGGAGATTTAGTTTTGTTTAAGCCGATCGCAGTTGATTGCGGGCTATGGGAGCATCCACTTTACTGCTGCCCCTGCTTCTCATCAGACAAAGACTGCTGTTTTAGCAGTTTCTCCTCATGGTCTACAAGAGTTTTCTCTAACAGGAATGCTGCCAAATTGCTAGTCGATCGACCTTCTTGTTTAGTCCATTCCTCAAGGCGAGTGTAAATTCCGTCTGCTAAATATTTTGATCGGCGTTTCGTCATCAGAGATTGAATTTCTGTCTAATTGCAAGTTTCCCGCCAATGATTTCGCACAAACTTTATTGTGAGTCCTGCTTTTCATTAGAGGGTGGCGGCTGTTTTTGGATCTTTTCTTGGTGCTCTCTCACAGCTTTCTCCAAAAGGAATGCTGCTAAGCCGCTGATTGAACGGCGTTCCTCGTTTGCCCAATCTTGAAGTTGGTCATAAATTCCATCTGCGATGGAGGTTGATAGGCGTTTCGTCATCAGAGGTTGATTTTTTCTTATCTAAGCCGATCGTCAGTGTGATATATTTACAGCGTTTTGTCGATTTTGCTACATATGTGCTGTAAATATGCTGCATATTGCGCTATACTCGGAAAAGTCAAAAGCCAGCGCGCGCCCTAGGAAAGTTCGTCGCTGGCTTGTGGCTCTAAAAATCAAAGAGAGCTATTACCATGATAAAACCTTCCAGCGACGGAAGCGAATTTTCTCGCGGCTACCAACAAGCTTTAGACGACTTCGGCATCACACAACTCCTATCCTGCATCCGCAGCTACTCTGACGCCGATTTCGACGCGCAGCGGGTGCTGTTGCAGGAAAAAGAGGTCAAAAGCTTAGCTGGCCATCTAATCGAACAGTTGGCGGCCAACCTCACGGGTAGTCTCATCGCCAGCTACCTCGACATTCTACGAAAAGCAGGTGCCCAGATAATTGCCGCACATTCTCCAAATCGGCAAGTAACTGCACAGCCAGAAGATAATCTGCAACTCACGAAAACACCTGATTTATTAAAGCCGGATTATGCCAAACCTTGGGTGATTGTGCGGGTTTTGCCTGATGCTCGAAATCACGCTGTTGCGCGTTTCTGCCATCGCCAAGATGCAGATGACCATTTAAGGGCTTTGTGCAAGTTTGTGCGATCGGGAATCTTTGAGATTGTGTTCGATCGACCTGGCGATCCAGAGTTAGATTAAACAATTAATAGCTCTGCTTTACGGTGGGTTTCTGCCCACCTTTGCCTATAATTGTTTGCTGATTCTTGTTCATTTAGACTCTCAAGTCGCGGCAGTCGCGGCGCAAAAAAAAGTGTTTTTACCTATTGATTTTAGTTGATTTTTAAGGTATATTTTAGATAATGGAAGTGGTGGCTTAAATTTGAAAATTGCTACCACTTCCATTATCATATAATACCTTTTTAAGCCGGGAATGTCAAGCCTTTGACCCCAAAAAAAAGGGCATTTTTTTTTACATTTTATCGGAAAAAATTATAGTTTTGGTAAACCCGCTCTTCCGGGGCAACAGGATTTGATTAGACGAGCAAGTGCATAAATCTTTGATTGATAGAGCAACCGCAGATGCCCTGCTGATCAACGCAGATTAACGCAGATACTTTGAAGAAGAGCGAGGGAATGAAACGAAGAGGTGTATTGCGGAAAATTCAATCCCAAGATTGGAACTGTACAACCCAATGCTGCACAAAAGCAGAAATGCGATCGCGCCTAGTTTCAAAAGTAGCAGCAATCCAGATAAACACAATCCCAAAAGCCAAACCGATCGCCCATTTAATCAGTGGATAATCGAAAATCAGCACTACTAACTGATAGAAAACATTGATTAAGAAAATTCCTGTCCCCACAAACAAAAACGCCCGCACTCTCAGCGCCAAACCAGCAACAATCGCCAGCAAACTAAAAGCCCCCGCTACTAAACCGTGGCTTTGCTGAGTCAAAAGAGGTATCCCGCAAATCAGCGCCGTGGCGAGGATTCGCAGAGTGTGGCGCAGGGTTTTTTGGGCTGGTAGTTGCAAAGCGCGATTCCCTACGGGATAGCTACGCTTCACGAACTGAACAACATAAAGGAAAGAAAGCCCCAAAGGAGTAAAGTAGTATTCAGGCTGAGTCAATCCCATTTGTGCAAACCACTGTAACAATAGCCAGTCAATTATGGCCACACTCACGTAGGTAAAACGGACTTCCTGCTTTTCCCAAGCTAGGAAAATATAAAACGCGGCAGCTATCAGCCAGCTAATCGGATAAAACTTAGCCGGAGATTCCAAAATAGCTACTGCGGGAATCAGAGAAGCAATTATCCGCCAAGGTTTTTTTGACCAACCCCAGTTATCCCAAGGTAAAATGTAAATGAAATAGGCAAATAAAGAAGCGAAAGCAACTTTCCACGGCCCCAACGGCCCGGAAATGTACTTGACTAAAGGCGTATTTATCCAATAAAGCCGGATGCCAAAGGCTTCTAGCCAGCCCAAGTAAATCCAAATTTCTGCCCACAGGCGATCGAGATTATTTCGCCCTTGCAAGAAAGCGTATTGCACTAATAAAGCACCGGTGACTAATCCTAAATTTATCCCAGATTTAATATCGTTGGTAGAAGCCAAAATCAGGAATACACTGCTCAAAACCCAGTGCAGGTGAGCAAATATTTTCAACCCCGCATTAGTTAAATGCAAATAGTTGCTGAGCCAAGGAGACAAAATACGATATATATAGGTTAAAGTTGTACCGAGGGTTGCCAGCACAATTAAACCGTCACCAAAAGAGCCTCCCGGTGTTTGCAAAAGTTGATAAATCACTGACTCGCCAGCAGAAACCGAGACACCAATTAATCCTAAATAAACCAGGGGTTTGAATTGTTGCTCGCGCCTACCAATGCCGATCGCAATTAAAGACGCACCAAACACAGTTAAACCAGTCCAATTGGCAAAAGTTTGCGATCGCAAAATCAAACCCAACAACCCGTAAACCAAAGGTATAACGTGAATGCTGGGTAAAATTGTGCGATTGTCACAATTGCGCCGCCGCCACCAATCGCCCATCAATTGTGCAAACAACCCGATCGCAATATTCGCCACAGCCAAATTAATCGCAGTGCGATCTACAAAACTCAAACCGACTGCTGTCAGCAACTCCAAACTCCAAGCCAAAGCATAAATTGCCAGAGGCGAAAGTTGGTGGAAACTTCGGAAAACAATCGCAGCCATGATTACCAAAGTAGCAGCCAATACTTCAGCAGAGGCGGATAAATTGAAGGTAGGGCGTGCGTAAAGTTCAAAAGAATAAAAAGTAATAGTTGTTAACAGCAAGCTAGCGAGTAATACAGCCCAACCATCTAAAGCTCGATCGTAAATTTGAGCTAATCGAGAAGGCTGAGGGAAACGGCTGGAAACACGAACAATCGTGCTGCGAAACAACCAGAGACACAAAAGTGCGATCGCCCCAGCAATTCCCCAAGCCCAACCAGATACAAAACCTAATCGATCGATTACCGCAGCTACAAAACCCAAGTTAAATCCGACACAAATTGCAGCCGCCGGTACCTCTACCAAATAGTAAGTATTGACTAACATCAGCGCAGCAGCCAAACCCAAAGCGATTAACTGATATCCGGGGAAACTCAAAATGAGAAATTGCGCTAATATTAGGGCGATCGCGCTGCAGGTACTGGCGAGTTGTTTGTGGGGAAAATCAGTATATTTAGCAACAGCAGTCAAAGCCAAAGGTGCCACCATCCAAATCAAACCCCAGGGAGACTGCAAATTACTGTAGAGCAACATAAAGCTGAATCCCGCTAATCCTAAACCTAGATTCCAAGAACTTTGAAACCATGCAGGATGCCAGCGGAAAAAGGCAGAACTTTCTCGGATATTGGCGGCTTTCATCCAGACAAAAAATCCCCACTCAGCCGCCATAAACAGCAATAAAATTCCTGCCCAAATATGGGGTGTTTGGTTCGGCAAAAATAAGTCAATCGTCGAAGCGATCGCGCCTAAACCCAGAATGTGAGTCAGGTAAACTAAAAATGCCGGATTTCGCTGGCGATCGACTGCCGAATCTGGGATTGAGAATCGCCGGGAATTATCGGGGATGACGTATTTCCAAGCAATCCAAGCTAAAGTTAAAGTAGAAACCAATAAATTGATCGATCGCCAAAAAGGATTGACGAAACTAATAATAGTGAAAACACTGCCCAAACCGAGAGCAAGATTTTCACCAAAACGGGAAAGTTGAAATTTTCGCGATCGGTAGAGCCACTGCGCCACACCTGCGGTTAAAATTAAATAAGGCAAGAGCAAAACACCCCACAAAACCCAAGGAGTTTGCCCAGAGTTGGTAAGCTGAGTTAAAAATGTAGAAAATTGTGTTTTAATCCCTAAAGGAACAACTCGCCAAAACAGCCAAATCGTTTGAATTCCTGCAGCTTCAAGCATTAGCAAATCAAACTTTTGCCAAAATCGCACTAAGCGGCTATAAAAAAACCAAATAGCCAATCCGCTAACTGCGATCGCCTGTAGGGGAATTTCGCGAAAACAAACCAGCCAGCCTAAACCTAATAAAGCCCCTCCGGCTAATTGCCAGTTAAAAAAGCTGCCGGGATTTTGGTTGTCGGATATATTGTTTGTAATAGTCCGAGATGCGAGAGGGTGCTGCCAATCCAACCATGCTAAAAGCACGCCGCAAATCCCCAAAGCTAAACCCATTTGAGCGATATCTACGCCCTTGACAAATATCGCCCGACCTAGTAAAATTCCTAGAGAATAGGCTACTAAAGCAGCTTTTTTGTAAGTCAGAAAATCTGGGCTGGAAGTAAAAGCAGCGGCGATGGTTTCAGCGTTTTCCCCGCGTCGGACAGATTGTAAGCGTTGTTGTTGAACTTGATAAACACCAGCAGCCGTAGTTCCGACAGTACCCAAATAAACTGCTGCTAGGGAAAAGCCTACAAATCCCCAACCCCAGTGCAAATAACTCAATCCCAAATGATTTAGGGCGATCGAGCAAGTGACGTTTTTACCCGACAAGCTTTCATACTGAGATTTGATAATCCCGCGCGTTATCCAAGTCAAAATAAGTGCAGCGGCGATTGCTACGGCCCAATTCCAGGGATATTGCCACAATCCAAAAGTGTCCATCGCCCAAAAATTAATCGGCACCAGTAACAGCGTCACTTCTTGCAAAGTTTGAGCAGTCAAGTGCAAATTAGCCTGTTTTTTAGCCCAACTGCTAATCGCCCAAAATGTTAAAGTATAAGCTAACAAAACTCCATATTGTCCGGCAGCCGGAAATCTTTCCCACTGACTAGCAGCTAAGACTCCAGAGGAGACAACTACCATGAACACTCCTAAAAATAGCAGCCACACGACGCTAATTTCGGCTATGAACGAGTGCAAAATTTGAGCGACAAAATTAGGGGTGCGAGCTGTTTCTGCGCGCTCTACAACGTTTTTAGCGGTGCTGGGTAATGCTTTTTGTGTTGAGAGAGCGGGTATTTTTGATTGAGTAATTGGGGCGATCGTCTTTGAGGGTTCGGGCAGGGGACAAACTAAATATTGTCGGCACAATTGCTCAACCTCAGCGGGCTCGATCAAGCCCAGCCGCAGCCACGCATCTAAACCTGTCAACAACTCAGGGTGCGAGGCTAAGACGCTGAATTCAATTTTACTCGATCGACCTTTTGGAGACGACATCGGCTTAAACTGGTGCTAGCTACATTCCAGCTATAGTCTAGATTAATGCCGATCGAACATCGGAGTATTCCGCCCTGAGAATTGGCACAACGAGTGATATCGTGTCCCTGTTCGTAGTGCGGACGGTCGTCCGCACTACGAACGCTTTTTGTTATGGTAGTAGACCGGACATGATATGATTTATCGCCAAACATAAAAATAACCGCCTACACCTGCGTGTATCTGCGGTTAAAAACTTCAATAGTGTGCGGAAGCAGGGGTATTTAGAAAGCGGGTTTTTCAACCAAAGTATTAGGATAGGGTATGGCCGTCTTCTTGCTTGTCGAAATATTTCAGCAAAGTTTCCACACTAGCATTGTGGTCGATGAAAGAAAACAAATGTTTAAATAGCAGTTTTCCATCTCGATCCAAAACAAACTGAGCGGGCAAAGGAGCGCCCAACGCTTGACCGGTTTGATAAGTGCGAAACACTCTTACGCCGGGATCGGAAAGCAGGGGCATTTTCAAGCCTAAATCTTTAACCACAATTTGGCTTTGGCGATCGTCGGTGCTGGTGACCATCAATAATTCTATATTGCGATCGGCAAATTTTTCCCAGCTTTCATTCAAAGCCTTAATGTGAGGAAAACAGAAAGGGCAATATTGCTTTTCAGTAAAAATCCGCGTAAAAGCCAGAACTACCGGTCTATCGCCGCGGTAATTCGACAGTCGCACCAATTTACCATTATTAATATCCGGCAGTTCAAAATCAGGAGTTATTTGTCCCAGCTTCAAAACATTAGTGGCGGGAACAGGCAATAAATTTTGGAAAAACCGCTGATTTAACAAGCCGCTAAAATCTGTAGAAGTCAGCATATTTCCTAATTTGGGGATTGGTAATTGGTAATTGGTAATACCAGATATTTTAAGCCCGGACAGTTGGGAGTTTTGAATTAAAAACTTTTTAATTCAAAACTCGCTGACTCAAAAGTATGAAGTTAGACCGCAGCAAAGAATACTTTGGACTTAACCGGGTCGGGAGTCATAGTCTTGTCACCGGGCTGCCAGCCTGCGGGACAAACTTCATCGGGGTGAGACTGGACGTGTTGAATAGCTTGCAGCGTGCGGAGGGTTTCGTCTACGTTGCGGCCGAAGGCAAGATTGTTGATAGTAGAGTGTTGGATGATGCCTTCTTTGTCGATAATGAACAGACCTCTGAGGGCAATACCGGCTTCAGGGTCTAGGACGTTGTAGTCGGAACTAATTGTTTTTTTGAGGTCAGCAACTAAGGGATAGTTGATGTCGCCGATACCGCCTGATTTGCGGTCTGTTTGTATCCAAGCGAGGTGAGAGAATTCGCTGTCAACGGATACGCCGAGGATTTCGGTATCGATTTTCTTGAAGTCCTCATGGCGATCGCTAAATGCTGTAATCTCAGTCGGGCACACAAAGGTGAAGTCCAAGGGATAGAAGAACAGGACTACATACTTTTTGCCTTTATAGTCTGACAGTTTAACTGTCTTGAATTCCTGATCCACTACGGCTGTTGCTGCGAAATCCGGTGCAGCTTGACCAACCCGGAGGCATTCACTTGTCATAGATTTTGTTTCCTTTTTTACGAACTGTTACAAATATATCATAGTCATAACGACTACAAGTATGTTGTCAAAAAATCAAAAAAACACGCTCTCAAAATTGAGAGCGCGGTTTTTTCAATGAAATGATGGCTCAGGCGGGATTTGAACCTGCGACCTTGGGCTTATGAGTCCCCTGCGCTAACCACTGCGCCACTGAGCCAAATTCACTTCACGATTTACTATCGTAGCACGGTATGGCGAGCTATGGCTGCTTGCCATCCAACATTATTTCTAATAACTCCTAGTCAAAGTCATGAGTTTTGATAATGAGTCAAAACCCATAACTTCCGACCAGTTGTTACCTAGAAGCGCTAGAGCTATCGTCAGGCAGAAAAGCCATTGGATTGACGGCGCCCTGTCCGGCGGGATGGACTTCAAAATGCACGTGCGGCCCGGTACTGAAGCCGGTGCTGCCCATTTCTGAAATCTGTTCGCCTTGAGCGACCTTCTGACCCTTCTGCACCAAAATTCGGCTGTTGTGGGCGTAGATCGTCTCTGAGCCGTCTGCATGGGTAATTTCCACCAGATAGCCGTAGCCGCCATCGTTCCACTGTGCATAGGTAACCACCCCGTTGTCGGCGGCCATAACTGGCGTACCGATCGGCCCTGCAATATCAATTCCCTTGTGCATCCGTCCCCAACGCCAGCCGTAGCCAGAAGTGAGAACGCCCTTAGCCGGCCAAATAAACCCGTTGGCAGACCGTTGTTTGCCGTTAGGCAGATAAGTATCAGCGCCCGAAAGCGGAGGCAGTTCCGGAGAAACCATGCGTCCCAAAGACGGGTTGCTGAGGGGGTCGTAACCCTCGGAACCCAAAGGAGCCGTTGCTACCACAGGCCTATCCAGACTAGAGTTCGGCATCAGGTCGATCGGTTGGAGTTCCGCGGCGCGAGCTGGGTCAAAACGCTCTTGCTGCTGCTTCTGAACCTCGTCAGACCAAGCTCTCGAAGGCGGTCTGCTGATTTCGTTCTGCACCGCCCCAGCGTACTCGGGGGTGTAGAGGTCGGGATTGACACTTGGGAGTTCCTGAGACGGGTTGGTCGAGGCGAAAGTCGTCTCCTGCTCAGTTGGAGCTAGGGAGACTGCATTTGGGCCGATCGAATTGCGTTCGGCGCGATATTCCTCTCGCAGCCTGACAACTTCAGCCCTCAAGCGTTCGGCATAAGGGTTGAGAGCCTGACCTGCGGGACGGGCCTCGGAATTTGACTCAGGTAAAGCGCTAGCGGGAGCGGCATTTAAACCCTGGGTGCTAGCATTTGGCAGAAAGCTGACCGGCTGGGGGTATTCTCCCGTAGCGATGGCGGTAGCAGTTGCACTTGCTGGCTGAGGCAGGGAACTGGTGTCAACGGCACCTGTAAAAGTTGGTTCGCCTTGAAGCTCCAGTTTACCGGGGTCGCTAATAGTTTGAGAAACTTGAGTTAGCGAAATGCTGTTGATTTTGGGAACCATCGGCGCTGAAATATTGTTCAGGCCTTCCAAGTTCCCTAGGGGAGAGACAACAGGCGCTGTAGGAGCGGATGCTGCAACTATCGAGTCGGTTCTTTCCGGGGTAGAGGAACTCTGGTTCAAAGATGCGGGAACCGAAGCTGCTGACCACAGAGATCTAGAGTAGGAGGCAGAATCAGAGGCTGCCGCCTGCACCGCTGGATTATTTGACCCAACTTGGGGAATTTTTAGCTGTTGATTTACATTCAGCAAGTTGGGGTTGCCGAGCTTGTTGGCTGCGATCAGCTCTTTGGGCGATACGCCGTAACCTTTGGCGATCGCATCTAGGGTATCTCCCGGACGGACGCTGTACAGTACCGTTTCCGGCGCGGCGGTACTGCCTGCGGGGGGGACTACCACAGCCGAAGGCAAACCGGGTGTTACCAGAGACTGTTCAATGGACTCGAAGGCTCGATCGCCAGAGCCTGCTTGACCGACACCGCCATTGAGAAGTATTGGTGTAGTATTGAGGTCTGGAATTGCTGTCTGAGTAGGAGAGTCTGGGGATGCCAGAGTCGTTACAGCAGATGTAGATGAATTTGCTCTTACCGAGGAATCTGACAGGGGCCGACCTGATGCTGTGGTGCGGTTTTCCTGTTTTTTCAGACTGTCTATCGCCCAGTCTGCGTTAGGGTCTTCGATCGAGCTTTGTGCCGATATCGTCTCCTGGTCTGGCGCGGAGTTTGGCTGCCATGACGAAGTTGTACTATCCAACGACTCGGAGCCAGTCAGATTTAACTTTTGTTCGGGATCGACCGCGGCAGTATTGCCGGGGTTCTGTTGTAGAGCCGCTGCCATCGCAGTCGGGATTCTGAGTTCTTGGCCAACTTCGAGTACGGTATCGAGTTTGATGCCGTTGGCAGTTGCTAGTGCCTGCGGTGCAACTTCATAGTCCCGAGACAACTCCCAGAGGGTTTGTCCCTGTTGAACCTTAACCCCTGCCTGTTCGGCCCGGGAACCGTCAACTTGTGCCGAGGTAGCGGGTGCATTTGCCGAAACTGGCTGTACTTCTGCGGTAGATTTTGCTGCCGTTGCGAGTTCAGACGCGCGAGCGCTGTCTCCATTTCTCGGCAGCAGGATGCCTGAAGCACCTACAGATATTGCCAGCCCGATCGTGGCGAGAGAGCGAACTCTGCCAGTGCTGAGCGTTGTCTGCTTGGACGGTTCTGATGAACCGTCTCCGTCGATTTCACTAGCCTGAACAGGCTTAATTTGGGGATATGTTCGTTTCAAAAAAACGACCTCCTACTGAGAAGCGCTAACTGTCCTTGGAAACACTCAAGGGTATTCCATGACGCTGAATTTAAATCAACCACCAAAAATATTTTGATTGTTGACAGCTATCATGCTTAGGCAAGATTACCTTGCTTTTTAAATTTAGACAAGCTCGAACCGTAATTAATTTTCAAATTCTCGGTCAAACCTGCTGAATTTACACCCACAAGCCTTACGCCGCAATAGCTGGAACGAACAAATAAAATTTGCGTTCCGGCACGGCCTAAGATTCTCACCTATTATCCGACTTTATGCTAATTTCCGGACAACCTACAACCGTATATTTACTAGATATCAATAGCAGCCAGGCACAATACGGCGATCCCTGGCATCCTAAGTCGCTGAAATCCTCTGTTTTTCTGGCTTAATCATCTAGGGAGCAATTTTGTATTGCTGATAACAATATGTTTTGGGATGAATAAAATATATTAATCAAAGCTATCTAGAATTTCACCGCTTTGATACAAATTTCTTATATTTAAATCAAGGTTTAGCAGCCCCTAGCAGCGATTAAATATCTATATGTGTATGTAGGTGTCGATCGAGATTTATCCGAGTTCCCCCAACTGTCGTTTAGCCTCAAATAAACCCACAGCGGCGCTAACAGAGAGGTTCAAACTCCTAACTCCAGGCTGGCTCATGGGAATAAAAACTGTGGCATCGCAGGCATCTAAGACGAATTGGGGAATGCCGACAGTTTCCGAGCCAAACATCAGCCAATCGTCGGGCTGAAATTGGAATTCGGCATAATTGCATCGCCCGCCAGTGCTGAATCCGATCGATCGCCCCCCTCGCTGTTGGCGACAAGCCAGAAAAGCCGGCAAATCTTCGTGACATTGGAGGTTAACGTAGGGCCAGTAATCTAAGCCAGCGCGTTTCAGGTAGCGATCGGTAATTTCAAAGCCCAGCGGGCCGACTAAATGCAGTTCCGTGCCTGTAGCAGCACAAGTGCGGGCAATATTGCCAGTATTCGGGGGGATTTGCGGGTGAATCAAGACAAGTTGGGGCATGAAGCTAATTAAAAACGCAAAAGACAGCTCTGGGGAGAAGTATAAATATACCTAAAAGTAGATAGCAGTTATAGCTTTTATTTATAACCTCTGTAAAGTGCGATTGATTAAATATTCTGATTTGTTTTTTGGGGCTGTGCTTGGCAAATTTTTCTGGCCCCAAAATTCGGGCTATGGGGATTGTGGGCCGAGTACGGACAGCCAGGGGCTAGTGAGAAGCCCCCGCGATGGGAATGGCAGATAGTTTAGGCAACTAACTGGGCGCACAAATTGTCTTCGAGCTCCCATTCTTGGTGAGCCATGCCATCAATCCCTTGGAGAATAATACTGCGGGTGTCCAAACCGTCCTCGTGCAGCTTCAACCATTGCTGGGCGGTGTTACCTTCCCGGAGAATCTTTTTGAGAGGCGAGAGAAAGCAGCTAAAGCCGCGTTTCTTGGCAAGAGGTAACACCTCCTGGTAAATTTCCTCAATCCAATCTCGTGCCAAAATCTTTCTGCCATCTTGCCAGTGGATGAGTTCGGCATCCAAACTTTGCCGGGATGCAGAAATTTCGTTGGCATCTGTGAGAGCAACTAAGTCTTGGTTGCGGGTAGCCGCCGGCAAGGTGCTCAGTTGTAAAGGATCTAAACTGGGGTCTTCCATCAATTGCCAAATGCGAGCTTCTAGCAAGGCAGTGATGGCCAATAAAGCCAGAGGATTAACTTCGAGGTCGCAAATTCTGAGTTCGAGGCGGTTGAGACAGTAGGGGCGCCGATCGCCATTTGGGCGCACAGCAGACCACAAATGGCGGACATTTTGCATGGTGCCGAGTTCTAACTGTTCTTCAGTCCACTGGATGTAATGCTTGTGACTTTCAAACAGGGGGACGACGGCGGGAGTTTTGGGAAACAAACCCCAGCGAGTGGAATGGTAGCCCGTGACTTCGCCGTCGAGAAACGGAGAAGAGGCGCTCAAGGCTAGGTAAAGCGGTGCTTCGACGCGGGCGAGGCGGATGGCGCGCATCAGCAGTTCTGGTTGGGAGATGCCGATGTTGATGTGAATGCTGGCGGTAACGACTTTGGTGCCGTAGGTTTGCTCAATGTAGGTATGGTAGGGGTTGTTGGGATCGGAGCGGTAAAATCGATCGCTCCCGCCGAGAGATAGGGTACTTCCAGGCAGCAAGGTATAGTCGCCCAATTGTTTGAGATACTCGCGCAGCCGGACTCTGGGCTTGACTAGGGCGCATAGCAGGCGATCGTAGCTGCACAGCGGGGCAGTCGTGTACTCCACATTGCGGCTATCAGGCTCCCGGACAAATCCCTCTAAATTGGCGACTATGCGATCGGAAAGACCGACAACCTCACCTTCGGGCGTGCCGGTATACATTTCTACTTCAAAGCCTTTTGATAGCAGCACGTTTGTTCCTCAGATAATAAGTTGAGTGCTAGTTTCTAGTATCCCAAAAATTGAGCTGTTCGTACTATCTGCCGCGAGGCAGAGTTCAATTTTTTGGTTGCTGGTAGTGAAACCGGGCGCGAACTTGGTTTGAGCGTTTGCAGATGCAAATGCTGGCAGCACCAACAGTTTCCGGGGCGGTTGTAGAGTCACAAAGGCTGTTTGTTCGATCGCGGGCGTGTTTGATTCGGCCGAGGTTGCGATCGTACTTGCGGTGAAGGGCACCCCTCCCAATTTTTGGAACAGACATCTCCGGTAATGCTTGCCGATCGAGCTCGCTTGCAGGTTCTTTATCCTCCAAAAATCAAAGCATCCAGCGAATAGGCACCAGGCCCTAAAACTGCGATCGCCACCAGCATCAAACAGTACATAAAAGCTTTCTCCCAGCTTGGCGGTTCGCCCTTGCCATTTGGCCCTTCATACTGCCCTTGGGGAATTAAATAGGGATCGCTAGCAACAAAAGGCAACCCTTTGGATAAATCTAAATAAATCGCGAATAGCATAGAACCGAGAATCGGCAGACTTGCTAATAGCGTAAGAAATCCCACAATCAGACAAACTCCGCCAGCTAACATGGAAGCTGCGGAGAGAAAGCACAGAAACAGCGGCATTTTCATAGCATCAGACCACTCTCGAAGATGTGTTATTTTTGGGTAGCCGTGCAGCACAAATAGCCCGCCAACACCAACTCTCAGTAATAAAAGTGTCCAGCCGAGAATGCCGGTCGGAAACACAGGATTGAGTGAACTGAGCAGTTTAAAACTTAGTTCTGGTAGATGAGGTGAAACTTGAGCGAACAGCAGCGCGATCGCCACACCCAGAGCAAATTTGTAAATCATTTGGTCAATTCCAATCGATTGAGATATTCTAAATTGGAGATCATCAAACATCTATTAGACTTCTGTTCCAAAAGCTTGTAAATAACAGGCAGGATGTCTGTTCCACAAGAATTATGGGAGTGGTCTATTGCAGATGGCCAGAACAGCTTTATTGACACCCGCGAGTGTTGAGATCGATCGCATATAAAGATGTGCCAGCAGCAATCCAGAGGCGATCGCGTTTTTTTCCCCCAAAAGTCAGGTTAGCGCAAGTCTCCGGTACCGAAATTTTCCCCAAGCGAGTACCGTCGGGGGCGTACACCTGCACGCTATCTTGGGAAGTCGTAAAAATATTGCCGTGTTCGTCGGTTCGCAACCCGTCGGGTTCACCGGGTTCGATGACTGCGAACACCCGGCCGTTGTCCGCAGCGCAATCGCCTACAACATCATAGGCGCGGAGGTGGTGATAGCCTTGGGGCATATTGAAAGCAGAACTATCCGACACGTAGAGGATGCTTTCGTCGGGGCTGAAGGCGAGGCCGTTGGGGCGCAACATATCCGTCACCACCGCATCGATCGCACCCGTCGCCGGATCGAAGCGGTACACAAAACATCCAGGCTGTTCCTGTTGGCCGCCGTATCCCTGGTCGGGCTGCGTCAGGCCGTAGGGGGGGTCAGTGAACCAGATCGTGCCGTCACTCTTGACTACCAAGTCATTGGGGCTGTTGAGGCGCGATCCTCGGTAGCGATCGACCAACACCTGCCATTCGCCACTGTCTTCGCGCCGGACGATCGCGCGCAAACCCGACGAACAGGAGACAAGGCGACCTTCGCGATCGCGGTAATTGCCGCTTTGATAGTCGGAGGGATCGCGCAAAACGCTCATTCCCTCGCGGGGACTCCAGCGCAGCAAGCGATTGCCGTGAGCATCGCTCCACACCACGCTATCATCTTCATGGAAATAAACCGGGCCTTCGCTCCAGACGGCACCGCTGACAACTTTCTGGAGTGAAGCATCAGGGCGCAAAAGCGATTTCAGGCGATCGTCATAAATATTGATGACTTCAGACATGGATATTTTATATTATTTTTAACGTTCTTCTTATCCTTAAACAACGATCGGTTAAATACTAATCAGTCTTTGGGTATAAATTTAATCTCATCCATTCGATAGAGATAAACAAAACATCAACAATGTAAATTTGAACCCATGAAAATCTCTAAAAAAGCCACTTTCTCAATTAACTAGAGGAATTGCGAAGGGGTATTGCAAAACCCAGTTTTTCAACCAAAATACTTGCTAAAAACCTAGAGTTCGGTAAACAAAACAGGTTTATTCGTGGGCTGGGCAAGTTTTGCAACAATTGACAGCAAACAATTGACAGTTGACAGTTACCTCGGACTCAAGCGCGAAGAGATTGTCAGCGAAGGAAATGAATTTTTCCTTGCAGCCTACAGGGGGAGCCTTGACACCCATTTTTTATTGTAAATAGCAACAGGATGACAGAGATTTTTAAGATACAATCAACGTCAAATTTTCTGCTTTTTTAAATTCTTCAAACTCTCAATAGGATTAGTGCAATGGCGAACTTAGCCGCAACCAAATCTATGGCCGCTGTGCCTTCACTGCCAGCAGACAAATCTGCTGGCAATTTAGAGTTAATAACGCTATTCGAGGATGCCATGCCGATCGGGGTTGCGGTATCCAAGCAAGGGCGAATTTTCATCAGCTATCCCCGACTGGTTGACGATGTAGAATTCACCGTTGCCGAACTCAAACAGCCGCTAGAAAAAAACGGCAATCCTGTTCCCTACCCCAATGCAGAAATCCACAAGTTAGATTTAGCTTCGCCCTCAGAAAAGTTGCTGTGCGTTCAAGGGATGACCATCGACGCGCGCGATCGCCTTTGGCTGTTAGATCATGCAAAAATTAAGCAAAATTCAGTTCCCTCCGGCGGCCCAAAACTGGTGGGAATTGACCTGAATGGCGATCGTATTGTCAAGAAAATTCTCTTTCCCCAATCCGTCGCCTCAGCCAATTCTACCTTGAATGACGTGCGCGTCGATTTGCGCTGGGGAGAGGATGGAATTGCCTTTATTACCGACTCATCGGAAGAAGGGCCTAACGGCATAGTTGTGGTAGATTTGGCCACCGGAAACAGTTGGCGCACACTCAACGACCATCCTTCAACTAAACCAATTCCCGGCTTTTTGCCCATAGTCGAAGGTCAACCGATGATGGTGCGGCATTCAAACAAACCCGCCAAGCACATTCACACCGGCAGCGATGGCATTGCCCTCAGTGGTGATGGTCAAAGACTGTTCTATTGTCCCCTAGCAAGCCGACACCTTTACAGCGTCAGTATTGAAGCATTAGTTAATCCAAATTTACCCGATGAAAATGTTGCCGCCACAGTCATCGATCACGGTGAAAAAGGCGCTTCTGGCGGCATGGTTTCTGACGACAAGAATCGCCTTTACGTGACGAACTACGAAAACAATTCGATTTTGCGCCGCCTCCCTGATGGTACGTGGGAAACACTCGCCCACGATGCGCGAATGCTGTGGCCGAATTGCCTGTTTGTTGCCCAAGATGGCTATCTCTACTTTACTGTAGATCAGTGGAATAGGAACCCCAGCTATCATAACGGGCAAGACTTGCGCGAGAAACCTTACAGCCTGTTTCGCATCCAAATTAATGCGGGGCAAGTGTTGCTCGATCGCAGCTAAAATTCAAGGGGAGAGGGGGAGAGGGGGAGAGGGGGAGAGGGGGAAACGATTTTTGATCTATAGTCGAAATATACAATTTAAATGCACAACAGCTTAACGGTGTAATTCACATTATGGATACAGTTGTGATTCCTGAATTTCTGGGTAAGATTAAACCAGTGAGTTAAGGAAAAATTATTCCCAAACCAGCACAATTTATAAAAGATTAGGCAATGGTAAATTCGGCGAACCACTACGATATCATTATTATTGGCACGGGAGCGGGCGGAGGTACGATCGCTCACCGTCTCGCACCGACTGGTAAAAGGATTTTGGTGCTAGAAAGAGGCGACTTTTTGCCCAGGGAAAAAGCAAATTGGAGCGCGCTGGAAGTTTATCAAAAAGAGCGCTATCATACGGAGGAGCGCTGGTACGACAGGGAAGAAAAGGAGTTTCGACCCCAGACTGGTTATTGGGTTGGCGGCAATACAAAAGTTTATGGTGCGGCTCTTTTACGGCTGCGGGAACGAGATTTCGATCGCGTAATTCACAAACAAGGATTTTCTCCAGAGTGGCCGCTCAAATACGCAGATTTTGAGCCGTATTACACGCAAGCTGAAGCACTCTATGACGTTCATGGAGAGCGGGGAACCGATCCGACTGAACCGCCCTGCAGCGAACCTTATGCTTATCCTCCTGTGAGCCACGAACCTGATATGCAGGTGCTCGCGGACGATATTCGATCGCTCGGTTACAATCCGTTTCATTTACCTTTAGGATTAAAGCTGAATGAAGCCGATCGCACAAACAGCCCTTGCATTCGCTGCGATACTTTTGACGGCTATCCTTGTTTAGTAGGTGCGAAAGCCGATGCGGAGGTGAATGCGATTCGTCCAACCCGCGAAAAATATGCTAATTTCACCCTAATAACTAATGCCAAAGTCTTGAGGCTGCATACCAGCAAATCCGGGCGAGAAGTGACGGGGGTAGAAACCGAAATTTTAGGGAAACGACAGCAATTTACAGGCGATATTGTGGTGGTTTCCTGCGGTGCGATTAATTCGGCTGTTTTGTTGTTGCAATCTGCTAACGAGCAGCACGCCAATGGATTAGCAAATAGTTCAGATCAGGTGGGCAGAAATTTAATGAAACACCTGGCGACTGCTTTAGTTGCTATGCACTTAGATGT
Source organism: Microcoleus sp. CZ3-B2 (assembly GCF_036705055.1). Lineage (NCBI taxonomy): Bacteria > Bacillati > Cyanobacteriota > Cyanophyceae > Oscillatoriales > Microcoleaceae > Microcoleus > Microcoleus sp. CZ3-B2. The sequence goes on from NZ_JAUBTN010000025.1 coordinate 83,438, forward strand.
GAATGCAGCTAACTTTCAAAAAACTATTGCTGTCAATGATTATTATTGGGGAGAGCCGGATTTTCCTTATCCAATGGGTATGGTACAAAATACGGGCAATGTGTTAGCTGATATGCTGCCGGCTGAGGCTCCGGCGCTGATGGCTCCGCTGGTAAAATTGATTCCTAAATACGAGCGGCATTTGATTGCTGAGCGATCGGTTGGTTGGTGGTTGCAAACAGAAGATTTGCCAGATTCAAACAATCGCGTTCGGGTGGAGGGCGATCGAATTTACTTGGATTATACGCCGAACAATACCGAAGCGGGCGATCGGCTAATTCACCGCTGGACATCTGTAGTCAAATCCCTCCACCGTTCGGCCAAGCACGTCATTCCTTTTAGCCTTTATCCTCGCGCCGAGATGCCGGTACAATCAGTTGGTCATCAATGCGGCACTTGTCGGTTTGGTACAGACTCCAAAACTTCAGTGCTTGACGTGAATTGCCGCACCCACGATGTTGAGAATCTCTATGTTGTGGATGGCAGTTTTTTCGCGTCAAATTCGGGGGTTAACCCGACGCTGACGATTATGGCAAATGCGCTGCGGGTTGGCGATCGCATCGCTGAACTGTTAAAGTAAACTTAGTTAAAAATGGCATAATTGGTTCGCAGTCATGACTTCAGTTATCGCTGCGAACCAATTATGGCAAATTAACCAGACCTCATAATATAGCAGTCCTTGGAGGAGTCGTAAAGTTTTTTACCCCACCCCAACCCTCCCCTTATTAAGGGGAGGGAGTAAGAAATTCACAAATGATTTAGGATTGCTATATAAAAGCAAAAATTGAGAATAAACAGCAAAATTTGTGAGGAAATTATGGCAATGAATGATGCTAAAAAGATGAATGAGACGAATGAAAATTCTACCGATCGATCGGAAACACATGAGTCTCACCCGATCGCCACAGGATTGGGCGCAGTCGGCGGCGGTGTAGCCGGTGCTGCTATTGGTAATTCTGTTGGCGGAAAGGTTGGTGCGGCCATTGGTAGCATCGCAGGGGCGATCGCGGGCGGTATGGCAGGTAGTGCGGTGGCTGATGTTGCTTCAGAGGCGATCGCCGAAATTCAGCCGGCGATCGGGTTAGGTTTAGGCGCTAATGCTAAGCCAGTTGAATTGCCCAAACATTACACTTGGGAAGAATTACAAGCACTATCAAAACCGCAAGGGTAGGGTTTTGGCAAAGAAATAGAACTACCACAGATAAACTAGCGAGAACAAAACAATCCAGATCGCATCAACAAAGTGCCAAAACAAAGAAGCCGCACTCACGCCGAAGTGGCCGCCGTTGTAGTTCCCCGGAAGGAAAGAACGGACAAGCATAATTAGCTGCAAGATAATCCCGACAAAAACGTGCAAACCGTGAAACCCTGTCAGCAGATAAAATGTCGCGCCGAACAACCCTGTAGTCAGCCCAAAAGATAGGTTGTTCCACTCGATCGCCTGATTAACTAAAAAGTAAGTTCCCATCAACGATGCCGTCAGCCACAGCAAGCGAAATAAACCCAGTTTCCGGCGATCGAGGGCTTGTTCGGCAAAGTAAATGACAAAACTGCTCGAAACCAGTACCGCCGTGTTAATCGCAGGTTTAAGCACCTCTAATTTCGGGATACCAGGAGGGATCCAGTTGGGAGTTGTCTGCCGCAAGATGATGTAGGCGGCGAAAAAACTGAGGAAGACCATACTCTCGGAAAGCAAGAATGCGGTAAAGCCAAACATCCGCTTTTTGCGATCTTGAGAATTTTCGTTGGTTTCTTGGGGCGATCGCCCTGAATGCGTAGGATTTGCCATAAGTTATTGGTTATTGGTTATTGGTCATTAGTCATTAGTCATTGGTCATTAGTCATTGGTCATTGGTCATTAGTTATTAGTTATTAGTTATTAGTTATTAGTTGTTAGTTGTTAGTTGTTAGTTGTTAGTTGTTAGTTGTTAGTTGTTAGTTGTTAGTTGTTAGTTGTTAGTTGTTAGTTGTTAG